>BTUX01000036.1:0-23848 GCA_045863315.1 Candidatus Hydrogenedentota bacterium
GTTTGTGCTCGTTCAGACCCTCCCGACCGGTGCAATCCCGGAGGGGGTGGCCTTTTCTCCCGATGGTCAGTACATTATTGTCCAGTGCCACCCGGCGAAGGAATTGTGGATCTACCGGGTCAGCGGAGAGACCGCAACGGACACCACGATTCGCATTCCCGTGCCGGGAATGCCGTCCTCCTTGCGCGCCCACGTGTATCCGCCTCAGCCGTAGACCGGCCGCCCGTCGGGGTTGCGAACATGCCGCAACTGTATTAGGCTGTGGATATGCAAGGCTTGGTGGACAATTTCCGCGCTGCGGCTGTGTGTGCGGTTGCCTTATGCTTTCTGCAACCCGGAAGCTGGGCGGACGAACTCTCCAAGCCGGGCGATCCGCCGGCGACCTTACGCGGCCAACTTAGTGCCGCCCGAGAGTCGATCACAGAGGCACGCAAAGCCCAGCAGGAACTCGTCCGCCGCCTTGACGCCCTTCTGATTCCTGAGCCGGAGCCGGTTCTCTCCGTCCGCGAGCAACGGCTGGTAGAGGAGGGTCGCCGCCATTGGTCGTTCCAGCCGCTGCTCCGGGTAGAGCCGCCCCGGGTTGACAGCGAAACTGCAGCCGCGAACCCCATTGATCGGTTTGTCGTCGCCAAGCTTGCCGAAAGCGGCCTCAAATCGAATCCCCGCGCCGGCCCGAGGACCCTTCTTCGTCGCCTATACTTTGACCTAATCGGCCTTCCTCCGGCGCCTGAGCAAGTCGAGGCGTTCGAGCGGGATTCGTCAACGGAAGCCTACGAGCGGATGGTGGACGAATTGCTTGCGAGCCCGCGGTTCGGCGAGCGGTGGGCACGGCATTGGCTCGACGTGGCGCGATACGCCGACAGCGACGGGTATGAGTTCGACATCGAACGCCCCCATGCGTATCCGTACCGAGATTTCGTCATTCGCGCGTTTAACGAAGACCTGCCCTTTGATACGTTCGTTCAGTGGCAGATCGCGGGGGACGAGATTGCGCCGGACAATCCCATGGCAGTCGCTGCGACGGGCTTCTGCACCAACGGACCCACGATCTCGAACCAGCAAAATGAGCTCAACCGCTACGACGAGTTGGACGACATCCTCTCAACCACCGGGTCCGCGGTGCTGGGCATGACGCTGGGCTGCGCCCGCTGTCATGACCACAAATACGACCCTGTGCCGATGCGCGATTACTATCGAATGGTGTCGGCCTTCACAACGACAAAGCGGCACGATGCCCTGCTGGGAACTCGCGACGAAATCGCCGCGTATCACGCGCGATATGCGGAATGGGAGGGGCGGCTCAAGGTCGCGAAGGATCAACTCGACCGCGTATACGCGCCCATACGTGACTCGCTTCGCAGACTTAAGATCAACGCGCTGCAAATCAGCG
Organism: Candidatus Hydrogenedentota bacterium; assembly: GCA_045863315.1. GTDB lineage: Bacteria > Hydrogenedentota > Hydrogenedentia > Hydrogenedentales > SLHB01 > JABWCD01. Next base: position 1,391 of record BTUX01000036.1, read on the forward strand.
AAGCTGAAAAAGAATTGCTGCGAGCGCCCATCCGTGCCGAAAACGCAGAACAGAGCGCGCTACTCGAGAAGTACAAGGACCAGATTGGCGTGGAAGAAGACGAGGTGGTCCGATCGTTGGAGCCCGACTCCGCGGCCCGGGCGTCAGCGATTCGAGAATTGATCGATTCAATAGAACTCGAAAAGCCCCAATCCCCTCCGCTTGCCCTTGCGTTAACGGACTCCGCATCGACGCCCAGCGATACCTACTTCCTTGCTCGCGGAGATCCGGCCGCCAAACGCGAAAAAATGCCGCTCGGGTTTCTATCCGTTCTGCCCGGCGCCTCCAGCGATCGGTTTAGGTGGACGAAAATACGACCCGAATCGGCAACCACAACGTATCAACGGACGGCGCTGGCTCGCTGGCTGACAGACGTCGACGAAGGCGCCGGGCGGCTGACGGCGCGCGTAATCGTCAATCGGCTTTGGCACCATCATTTTGGGCAAGGGATTGTGCGCACGACCAGCGACTTCGGAACGCAGGGGGATGCGCCTTCTCACCCCGAACTGCTGGATTGGCTCGCAACGGAACTGGTCCAACACGGCTGGAACCTCAAATATATTCATAAGCTGATGGTTATGAGTGACGCCTACCAGCGAAACTCCGCCTACGATCCGGACTGCGCCGCGCGCGATCCCGACAACCGCCTGCTGTGGCGCCGGACCCCGCAACGGCTGGAAGCCGAGATCATTCGAGACGCCACGCTCGCTGTAACCGGTTGCCTGAATCTTCGCATGTACGGACCGGGCGTGTTTCCGTTCATGCCGCCGGACGCCATCGCCACCGGTTCGACGGCAAAGTGGCCGAAAGACGCGAAAGATGGCCCCGACACCTGGCGGAGGACCGTGTACGTGTTCGTCCGCCGTTCTGCGCGCATGCCCATCATCGAGGCATTCGACGCGCCTGACACGGTCACCGGATGCGGCCGGCGGCTGAGCACGGTCACGCCGACCCAGGCCCTCGCCCTGATGAACAGCGAGTTCGTAAGCGATCAGGCCAAGTACTTCGCGGAACGAATTCTAAGAGACGCCGGCAACTCTCCCGAGAGTTGGGTTGGCCGCGCATACGCCCTTGCGCTGTCCCGGCCGCCCTCCAACCGTGAAATCGAACTGGCCATGGATTTCATCCTGCGCCAGACGCAGCGCCACGAGCGCGACGAGACGGCCAAGGCGCAAGGCGACATCTATTACATCCGTGAGGAAGACCCGCAATACAGCGCACTAACGGACTTTTGCCAGGTCGTCCTCAGTCTGAACGAGTTTGTATACATCGACTAATTCCACGACAACGTCCTCGGCCACGCAACAGGTTCTGATAAAGGCGAAAACATGAGCGATAGCGGATGCAGACAATGCGACTTCGGGCAAAGCCGTGCCGTCACGACGCGACGCGATTTCTTGAAACTGTCGGGCGCGGGCTTTGGAATGCTGGGCCTTGCGGGCCTTTTGCAGGCCCAGTCGGCCGAAGGGCCGTTTCTTCCCAAGAGCGGCCAATTTCCGGCAAAAGCAAAGTCAGTAATCTTCTTGTTCATGTACGGCGGGCCGAGCGCGGTGGACTTGTTCGATCGCAAGCCGGACCTCGACAAGTTCCATGGGAAGATGCTGGATTGGAAGGGCGAACTCAATTTGTTCAGCCCGAATCCGGGGCCCCTGATGCGGAGTCCATACGCCTTCAAACAGTATGGACAATGCGGCGCCTGGGTCTCGGAAAAGTATTCGGCACTGGCGCAGTGCGTGGACGATATCGCGTTTATCAAGTCATGTTACTGCGAGAGCAACAATCACGCGCCCGCACTGTTTCAGATGAACACCGGCTTTATTCGGGTCGGATTTCCGAGCATCGGGTCGTGGTTGACATACGGTCTTGGTACGGAAAACCAGAACCTGCCGGGTTATATCGTCATGTACGATCCGCGCGGTGGACCGATCGGCGGCCCCCAGAATTGGGGCTCCGGTTTTCTTCCGAGTTCATTCCAGGCGACGCCATTGCGATCTACCGGATCGCCAATTCTCAACCTGACGAGGAAACGCGGTCTGACCGCGGAGCAGCAGCGCGCTCAATTGGACTTATTGGCGCAATTGAACCATGAACATTTGACCTCGCATCCCGGCGAGGCGAATCTGGCGGCGCGCATCGAAAGCTTCGAATTGGCGTACCGCATGCAGATGTCGGCCCCTGAGGCCGTAGATATCTCGAAGGAGTCGGAGGAAACGAAGGCGCTGTACGGCGTGGACAGGGAGGTCTCGCGGCATTTCGGTTCTCAGTTGCTGATTGCGCGCCGACTTGTCGAGCGGGGCGTGCGGTTCATCCAGGTTTACAGCGGCGGCGGACATCAGCAGGACAGTTGGGACGCTCACAACGGCCTGACGGAAAATCACGACATGCACTGCGCCGAGACGGACGTGCCCATGGCGGGCCTTTTGACCGACCTGAAGCGGCGCGGCCTGCTGGATAGCACGCTGGTTGTATGGGGCGGCGAGTTCGGCCGCATGCCGGTTTCACAAAACGGCGTGGGACGCGACCACAATCCCGAAGGCTTTTTGATGTGGATGGCGGGCGGCGGCGTCAAGGGTGGAACCAGTTACGGCGAAACCGATGAAGTAGGCTACCGCGCGGCGGTCGATCCCGTGAGCGTCCATGATCTCCACGCGACCATCCTCGCGCTCACGGGCATCGACCATGAGCGCCTGACCTACCACCATAACGGCCGGGACTTTCGGCTGACCGATGTATCAGGCCAGGTGATTCGCAAAATACTGGCGTAACGCGCCGACGCCTATTGCTCGCGATCCGCTTCGAGCAATTCATCCCTTTTCTTGACCTTCGGTAAGGCTACCGCCTGCACGTAAGGATGGTCCGGGTTCTTCTTGACGAAGTTCTGGTGGTACCGTTCCGCAGGATAAAACCCCTCCAATGGCTCCAGCGTCGTCACGATGGGTTTTGGGAACTTGCCGGATTCGTCCAGCAGCTTGATGTATTTTTGTGCGATGTCCTTCTGTCGGTCGTCTGCGTAGAAAATCGCGGATCGATACTGCGGGCCCCGGTCGGCGCCCTGTTGGTTCTTCGTGGTGGGATCGTGGGTGCCGAAAAAGATCCGCAGCAGTTGGCCGAACGTGACCTTGGACGGATCATACGTAATCTCGATGGCTTCCGCATGGTTCGTCCTGCCGGTCGAGACAATCTCGTAGTCGGCCTTGGACCGTTCGTCTCCACTATAACCCGAAACCACGTCCTTCACGCCTTCCAGCCCCTCGAACACGGCCTCCGTGCACCAGAAGCAGCCGCCCGCAAGCACCGCTTTGGCCTCGCCCGGCTGTTCGGCGAGTGGGATATCGTCAACCGGCCCTGGCAGCCGCGTGACAGACTTTGGAACATATGGTTGACTGGCCGCCAGTTGAACAGGCGGCTCCTCCGCAATCGACTTCACGTCGGCTTCGTCGACAAAACGAAGGGATTCGGAGTTCAGGCAGTATCGCAGCCCGGTCGGACGCGGGCCGTCATCGAAGACATGGCCCAGATGACCGTCACACCTCGCACAGAGGATTTCCGTGCGTTTCATGCCGTGACTCAGATCGGCTTCCTCGCGGATGTTTTCCTCCGCCACAGGCTGGTAGAAACTCGGCCATCCCGTGCCCGAATTAAACTTCGATCCGGAATGAAACAGCGGCAGGTTGCACGCAACACACACGTAGTAGCCTTCTCTCTTGTTATCGAGCAGAGTGCCGCAATACGCCGGTTCCGTCCCCTTGGCTCGTACGATGGCGAATTGCTCGGGCGTGAGGCGTTTCTGCCATTCTTCCTCGGGAAGTACGAGGCGAGGCATGTCAACCGGCCCTGTTAGTTTTCCATCCGGACCAATAACTCGAACTCGAACCATGGATGAACTCCCTGTCTCGGCGGCGAGCGATTTTGGCAGTTGAAACCCTTTCATGGCTTTCCTTGAATCCGAACTGGACACGTAGTACGCCAACGCCGCGCTTAACACCAACCCATACACCAGGTATCGAACCCGCTGATTTCGCATTTCACCGTCACCTCGTACCGATTCGTATAGCAACACTCTTAGAACGTGAACACGCCGGCGCGAATTTCCGGTCTCCAGATCCGGCGAGCGTACATCGGGAACGCGTCATCGCGTCATGTTGACTTGTCAATTCTTCTCCCATCCGATTTGGTGTCAGGAATGTCGCTGCGACGAGTAACTTATTATGCAGCAATTGTTTGCATGATGTGCAAGAATTGCGCCCACTCCTAAAACAGCCCCGCTGGGTTCAAGCATGCGCTTATCGCGCCGGAGCCTTGATTCGGAACGTATCGTCGCTTTTGTCGCTGAACTGGTTGTTCGAAACGGCCTCGACGACGATGCTTGCCGAACTTCGAAACAAACACCGTTGCGCGGGCAGGCGGATGGACGACGATCCATGCGGAGCACAAAGCTAGAACGGCCCGGCCAGATACGGAAATACCGTCGGACATGTGGCGCCTTCCTCCACTCTTACCGCGTACGTCCCCGCGCACAACGCATCTGCGCGCTGATACTGGCAGTGCAATTGTGTTATGCATCGATGGTAAAGGTCAACCCGACTTGCGAATTGCTGAACGAAATTCATCTTTCTTGGAGAACCAGAAATGACGCCTCGGGGTGTGCGAAAGACGGCGCCGACGGCGTAGTTTGAAGCCAGGGAGTTTTCGCTTGCTACAATCGGGATGGTCGCGTGAGTGGAGAAGGGATACTGGCATGATTGCTCGGACAGTCATTCTCAGATTTGCATTGGCCGCGCAGATTGCGGCCTTCGCCGCCGCACACGCCGAAGAACGCACCGAGACCTTCGATATGGATCCCGAGTGGGACGGACTGAACAACCGGCCGGACCAGTCGAGTCGGCGAGAGGTAACGCAGGACTTCGGCTACGTCCCGGCGGACGGGTCTGGAGGACTGCCCGCCCGAATCGGCGGGACCATTACGCCTGATGGGGTCGCCGCGTACTACGCGGTGCCGATTCCTGAGAGGACTTTTGATGATCGGCTTCGAGCCTCCGGCACGCTCGCCGTCCAGCCGGGTGGGGGGAACGTCTTGCTCGGATTCTTCAATTCGGAAACGGTGAACGAATGGCGTACGCCGAATTCGATCGCGTTTCGGATCAACGGCCGCGGAAAGACGTTTCATGTGCACTCGGAGTACACGACCTGCAAATGGCGCGCGGGCGCCGGCGTGATCGGACAGGTCGACCGCGCGGCGGACCGGGTGCGTCCGATTGAAATTCCCAGCACCGGTTCCCACGACTGGTCGCTCGAATACGATCCCCATGGCAACCATGGGACCGGTACGATCGTCGCCGTCTTTGACGGTTATCGATCCGAATGCAACCTGTCGCCAGAGCACCGCGCGGACGGCGCGAGCTTCAACCGATTCGGGCTGCTTAATGTGATCAAGAGCGTCGACGGTCCCGGTGTAATGTGGATCGGAAATCTCGACGTGATGGGCAAGACGATCAACCTCGACTCCGATCCGAAGTGGGAGGGGCGGGGCAACCGCATCACGTACTTGAGCGAGGAAGTGCGTCCGCGATTCAACTTCGGTTTCAGCCCGACCCACCATGCGAAAGGCGCTGCGCCGGGCGAAATCGGCGGGCTGTTCTTCCGGGGGGACTGCCGATACCCCGACAGGCTTGCGTACTACGGCGCAAGGATCGAGACCCTCACCCTCGCCAAGGCCATCAAGGCGTCCGGCAAAGTCACGTTTCATCGTGGCGTGTCGGACAGCACCACGCTGTTCGGGTTCTTCCATTCCGAACACAGCGTGCATGTGAATCCCTCGCAAAAGTTCGGCCTGCCGATGGACGTGCTGGGCTTCTGCATCGAGGGCCCGTCCGCGGAAGGGTTCTTTGTATACCCGGTCTACCGCGTACACGGCGACGAACAGAGCAGCGGCTATATCGAGGGCGGCATGCCGCGCATCTATCCTGACTCCGCGACGCATGAGTGGAAGTTGGAATACATACCTCCGACAGATACCATCGAAGGTTGTATATCGCTCACGTTCGATGGCATGACCGTGAAGCGTCTCTTACTCCAGGAAGACTTCGCCGTTGGCGCCCAGTTCAACCGCTTCGGCTTCGTCACCCCCTGGATTGACGGCAATGGACAAGTCGTGTACTTGGATGACCTCACCTACACGTATCGCCACTAGCCCGGATTTTTCACACCCGCGGGCAATGAAGGAGACCACTTCGTGCGGCACATACCTTTTATGCAGCGACAAGGAACACGGGCTGGTGGTGTGAAAAATCCTCACCCGATTGACTTCTATGCTATCTCCTGAGCATTTCTCACCAGTCGCTCCCGTCATCGGGAGCGACTGGTGAGAAATGCGGGTTAATTGGTGTCAAGAGCGACCGGCAGCCGTCGATCTACCCAGCGCCCGTACCGACGGCGTGCCCGTGGCCGGAGTCAAAACACAGCCGGGGCGGGACGAAGGCGATCTGGTCGAGATAGACGGCGTTGACACCGCACGCCTCGCCCAGCCGGTGAATGATTTCCTCAACTTCGTCCTGCCAAAGAATCTGGGTAGTACACATCACCGCCAGTTTTGCCCCCGAACCGTCCTGCGGCGGAAACGTGGTGGCCGGGTCGGGCTTGGCAAAACCGTACCAGCCCCAGCCTTTGAGACGCGGATTTTCGATGACCTTCTTGGCGTCGTGTTGCTCGCCCCATCCGCAGATGCATTGAATCAATTGCACGTTGGGGCCGATCGAGCCCCTGATGGAGAGCAGTTTCTCGGGATCGGGGTGTTTGTTCATCAGCCAGTCAACTTCCTGGAGCATCTTCGAGTCTTTCAACTGCGGATGCTGCAGATCGAAGCAGGTGAGCCAGATGATGCAGTCGGGCCGCGCTTCCTTCACGGCCGCGTGAATGCGCTCCCAGCACCGCGCCAGTGCGCGGCGGTTGAACTCGTCGATTACGTCGCGCGTCATCGCGTCTTTCCCCGGAAACGTTTCTCCAAACAGTTGCCGGTACATCTCCTTTTCGCAATCGAGCCAGGCGTACTCTTTGTCGTGGTAGAAATGGGACGCGTTGTACACCCAATCGATCATGAACCCGTCGATTTCCGTTTTCGTAAGGACCTCCCGCATGACGGCGCAGAGGTAGTCAACGTACTTCGACGTGAACGGAATCGCGATCGCGTCCTTCAGCGGGTGCACTTCGTCGGGATGCCTTTCGCTCCAGTAGGCATTCGCGCCGATGCAGAAATACCCCATCACTTTCATGCCTTCCGCATGGCCGAGGATCGTAATGTCCTCCAAGAAATTGCCTTTCATTCCGGGTTGAATGGGCGCGATTTCGCTTGGATACCAGGCGTAGCCGGGGCAGCTCACGCAAAACGTCTGAATGGTGTTGGCGCCGAGCGCCTTGTACCACGCGACGTGTTCCTCGGGCGATGCATTCGTATACATGCCCGGCGGCGCGAACCCGCTTGGTCCCCAATTGAAGTCAATACAGAAGGCCTTGATTCTGGCGTCCGCCTGCTGTGCGTTTCCCGGCAGCACGACCGCACCCAGGACCACAACGAAAGCAAGACGGTTTTTCATGACCACCCCCTTTGGCCGGGCCCCGCTCTCGGCCGAACTGTAACCTGATCCTACGTTCCTGACGCGGCGCGGACTTTAGTAGGCCGCCCTCATCTCGGCCGTTCGGGCCTGTCGACGTGGCACGCGTCACTTCGGCGGGGCTGCGGATGCGCGCAGTCCTGCCGGAATCGAATCCGATGCGCGTTCGGTGATCCGGAAATAGAATCCCCAATTCAGGCCCGTCTGGCCGATTTTCAGCAACACCGTCGAAGTCCCGGCCGGCAGCGTGACCGGCACCATGTCCTCGTCAACTGAGATCGCGCGTTCGACCTTGTTGTTCCACACTTCGGCCCCGTTGAGAAACGCTTTGACCGAGTCGTTGCTGCCGATACGAAACGTCACATCATGCGGTCCGTCATCGACGGTCACCCAGCACAGGGCGTAAGCGCAAGTCCATTCCGTATCCGCAAATTCGTTCAGCAAATCAACGTAGCCGGTCCACTCGGGCGTCCGGTTGCGTTTCCAGGAAACCGCGGCGCCGCCTTTGCCGGAATACGTTGCGTCGAGATCGATCTGTTGCTCCGGCGGATAGACGCGATCATGGCCGTCCATGCCAGGGTTCTCGAAAGGCCCGCAAAGCATCCATTGGTTGATGAACCCCTGTTCGCGCGCAAACCGATTGCCTACGCCCGCCAGCGTCTTCTCCTTGGCAATCGTGGCCAACAAGAAGTCTTCATTCGTCGCCGCCATTCGGTCAATGGTCGAGTTGAGGCGGTTTACTTCCCTGTTGTATTCCTCGAACGTCGTCGAGGAATCCGCCCGGCGAATCCGCAAATAGGAGTCCATCTCGTCGAACGACAGCCGGACCATTTCGATTCGCTGTTTCACGAGAGGAGACGCGGCCTTCCGTTCCGCCGCCTCCAGCGCCTTCCGGCAGCGCTCCACCACCTCGGGCCGGAAATACTTCGGATAGTCCGTGAGGCCCCATTCGACCTTCCGGTCGACCCCGTCGAAGGCGGAGCCAATGGCTTCGTGGTATTCCGACATCTCCGGTGCGGCCTCCAGGAAGAAGGACCGCATGAGATCGTCGAACAGTTCGTTCCCGTCCTGTGCGGTGTCCCACATGCATTGCGCCGCAATGTAATAATTCGGGAAATAGGCCGCCCACGAGTTCTGTCCTTCGAACGTTACGCCGGCCACGCCGATCGCGCGGTATGCCGCCATTTCCCGCGCGTGCGACATCCACATCGGCCACGGCAATCCGCCGCTGTAAGGCACCGGATCGTACTCGTAGATGTAGACATGCGGCGTGAGTGCGGTCCATTGCGCAAGGAGGGAACGAAACGCCTGGCGAGATGCGCAGCCCGCGTCGCCGATTCCGTGCGCGGAACAGTACATGCTGGACGTGGCAAAAATGCAGGTCCTTGGATCGACCTTCACGCCGACCGGCGGATCGGTGTGGTTGCGGTTGTACGAGTACGTCGTCACGAGTACATTCGGGTACTCGTCTTTCAGGCCGTCCAGCACCCCGTTCAGAAAGGTTTGGTACCGGTCGGACACGCTCGGCAGCCCGCCGCTGTCCATCCGGGCCGGGTCCAAGGCCCGGCAATCGGCGCACTCGCAAAAGTCCGTGTTGTCGTCGGGGCAAAGCGAATACGCTTCCGTTTGAGGGCTGCCCTTCAGGTACTGCTTTATCGCCTGCACCACGAGCGCGACCGCCTCGGGATTCGACGTGCAGATCTGCGTGCTCTTGCGCTTTCCGTGTATCCATGCGTACAAGTCGGGTCGTTGGTCGAACGGCGCGAACACGGCGAGCGTGTTCGTCAAGTTGTGGCCATGCTGTACCAAAGGCCGGTTCATGCGGTTCCTTCTCAGCCATGCTTCGCGCCGCGCCGCCGCTTCCGGCGAGCACCCGTACGCATACCAGATCTCGCGATAACGGAAGTCGGGCGCCTCACGACGCTCCTGCGGCATCAGCGACACGTCCCTCCGATCGGGAAGACACTCGCCGATGGCGCCCGGCATGACCCAACGGCAGCCGAGGTCCCGAAGCAGGGTGTAGACGCCATGGCTCGTACCGAGCGAGGTTCCACCGAGCACGTAAACGGCGTCGTCTGTTACGCGAAGCTCGAATTCTTCATCCCTCAACGGCTCCACTGTGAACGGCAGGCCGGCGAATTCGTGGGGTTCGCCGATATGGATGGGGACCATGCGATCCACCCGTTCGACGGGCAGCGTCGCGCCGGTCATTCGCTGAACAATGGCAACGAAATCGTTCGCGACTTCACGGTTGCGCGCGTCGGGCGTATCGTCCAGCACAACGCAGGCCAAGGGCCTTCCATCATGGACGAGTGCGAGGCCCGCCTCGGCGCCGTAGGCCGGCGCAACGGACACGCTGCAGGTCGTAATGAAGAGCAAATTCCGGCAAATTCTACAAATCGACACGGCGACCCCTTTCCTCGAAATCTCGTTGCGCCATCGGATAAGACACCCCCGGAGCAAACGCACACCCCTTCATCATACGCCTGAGCGGCGGGGGGACGCACGGCGCCGCGGCCCGCACATTCACACCCCTACCCAACTCGCGCTTTGTTGCCGCCAACCGGTGTCACAGCCCGGAAGCGCTCCGCCGACTTGCTCGAGGAACGCGCCGGATTCTGATCCATTGCGCGCGGCGAGCGCGGTCGAATTCCGCCCGGCAAGTGTATGATAACGATGTGGGGCCTTACGCGCGCGGGCCCGGCGAAATGAGGGTAGACGGCGGCCGTGGCCGGCACAGGCGTAGAATGCGATTCGCGGGGGCGGTGGAAGTCATCGAGCCCGCCCGCGACGAGATCCGTCGTTCGCGCAAATCATCGGCGCTTGCCGTTGAGAAACCCCGTGCCGAAGCTTCCGCCACCGCCATCACAGTCGATTGCAATGGGACCATGTACAGGCAGTTGCCGGCGTTTCCATGCGGGGGGTTGACCCGCCAGAACGACAGGGGACTGGCCGGCATCTGCGAGGCGGCTCTCGGAACTGCGCTGACGTTCAGACTCTTTCAGTCCCTTACCGGAAAGCCCGGTTTTATCAACGATCCGACTGGTGACGAGTCGGCGGACCGTATCGTGCTCGCGCATTGCCTGGGCGCGACCCGGATGGGCGCGCCGGACGGCGCGGCGCGCCCGTACAAGCTGCGCTCCATCATGGAGCGGCAGGGAGGCGCCGTTATGCAGGTGAAAATGAGAAAAGGAGAGCACGCGATCCAAGGAGAGTTGGTCGGGTTGAACAAGGTGGCGTATTTCACCGCGGCCATCATCGATGCGCCGCACACGGATCGGGGCTGTAGGACGAAAGTCTCCGTACGTGTCGATGGCGACGTGCGCGCCTTGTGGCGAAACTGGAACGCCGGCCCGCATCGGGTGACCTGCTACGGCGATATCACCGACGACCTCAAACAGTTCCGCCGTTTCAAGTCGGTTCAATTGACGGACGAGGTCGCGGCGGCGGTGTGACGCCCTGCATGAGGCCGCATCTCTCAGGAGGAGGCGGTCCTAGTTCATGACTTCGCGCAGGCAGGAATCGCGCAGGGCGAAGAACTCTTCGAACATGGCCTCCGTCGTCTCCGAGTCAAGCCCGAGGGTCTGGATCGGGGCCTGCAACGCCGCAATGATGGGCCGCGCACCCTCCAGCGTCGCCGCTTTGGTGCGCGCCATGGCCTCGGCGATGGCCACAATCGCCACGCTCTCCTTCGCTTCCGACGCCAGTTCGGGTTTGTGGTGGAACCGGATCGGCTCCACAATCTCGACGGGAAGGCCCCAGTGGTCGGCGAGGAGATACCCCGCCTCCGTGTGGGACAGGCCGATGGCGTTTTCCTCCGCCGAAACCAAGGCTTCGCCCTCGGCGCTCTGTTGGACCTTGGCGTAGAGGTCGGGGACTACCTCGGAGAGCGCGATCCGGCCGATATCGTGCAGCAACCCGCCGGAGAATACGCCGGAAAGCTGCTTGCGTCCCGATGCCTTGGCGACGATTCGCGTGGCGCCCGCGCAACACATGGCTTCGAGCCAGAATGCGCGGTAATCGAGATACCGCGACTTTTCGAATACGTTCAGCACCGCGGCCGACAAGACCACCGAATACGTCTCGCGAAGACCGAGCAGCGATACGGCAAGAGACACATCGTCCACTCGCTGAGGAAACCCGTACGCCGCGGAATTGGCGACGCTCAACACCTTGGCGGCGATGGGCGGATCCATGACAATGATGTCCGCCACATCGCGCACGGAACTCATGGGATCCAAGGTGGCCTCCTGGACCCGCCGCACCGTTTCGGGCAACGCGGGCAGGGAATCGATCTGGCGGATCATCGAAGCGACGTTCGAAAGCCGCAGCGAGGTGGCCAGTCCCCGCACGTTTTCCTCGGGTTGGGCCGGTGGCGCGGGTTCCGGCGCGCCTTCGGGCTTTGGATAGTAGCGGTCTATCGCGGCCCGGATATCGTCGGGAGAGCACAGGAGCGGTTTCACACGCAGGCCGGTGGATGTCTCGATCTTCTCGACAGTCGACGAATCGAGCGGACAGACCATCCCGATGGTGAGCAGCCGACCGAGTTTGTCGATGGGGAAAATCTCGTGCTTGACGGCCATCTCACGGGGAATCAGCGCAATGAGTTCGCGCGGTATCTCATACTTCGACAGGTCGATGCTGGCCACGCCCGGCTGCCTCGCCAGGAAGTCCACGAATACTTCGGCAGTGAGAAAGCCGAGCGCAATCAGGGTCTCGACAATCTTGGTGCCGCGTTCGCCTTGCGCCGCGAGGCCTTTTGCCAGTTGCTCCGTATCTATCAGGCCCGCCTCGACGAGCAATTCCCCGATGCGCCGGCGCGCGGCCCCGTCGAGGGTCGGTTTGGCGCAAGGCCCGGCGGGTTTGCTGGGCTGGTGTACGGCGCGCCGCGGATCCGGTCGAACACTGTCGCGTTTAGCAGTCATAAAGCGAGGATTCCAAGGTGGGCGCGGAACCGCTCTGGTACGAGGGAACGGAGTGGTGGGACCTCTGCATCATATGCACTCATCATAGAGAGGGCCTATCGACCTGTCAACCTTTCGAGAACTTTTTCACCATGAGGCAACGATTCTATTTCGAGTACTTTTTTACTTGAGGCAACGGGTAGCTGCGGCAAGCCCATCGCGACAGTGCGTTGGGACATCGCCGCGACCACGCCGGTCAACCATCCCCACACGAGGGGTCGATCTCAATGCCCCGGCCCACCGTCGCCACAACGGAGGTCGGATAGTCCCGTATCCCACTTGCGGCGGCACGCGCCCGCTCCATCGAGGAGCATATGCCAAACATTGTCGGTCCGCTTCCACTCATTGCCGCCGCCTCGCATCCGCCGTCCAGAAGGGCCTGCTTGATTTCGCGGAGCGCGGGGTGTTGCTGGAAAACGACCGGCTCCATACGGTTGAAGATTGACGCCGATCGATCGCGTTCCTGAAGCCGCGCAATGGCCGCGCGAAACGACGGGGTCCAGCCGTTCTGCGGCCGTTCTTCGTTATGGCCAAGATCGGGATGCGAATAGACCCATTGCGTGCTCACGGGAAAGGGGGGATGTACGAGCACGAACCACACCCCGTCAAGCGCTTCCAGGGGCGCCATGCGTTCACCCCGGCCGGTCGCGGCCACGGTGCCCCCGCGCAGGCAATAGGGCACATCGGAACCGAGTTCGAGCCCGATCCGTTCAAGGGTTGCCGAATCGAGATGGAGTTTCCACAACTCGTTGAGCGCGGCAAGGGTCGCGGCGGCGTTGCCCGAACCGCCGGCCAGCCCCGCCGCAAGAGGGATCTTTTTGTCCAGCGAAATAACCGCTCCACACTTGCAGCCGCAGCGCTCGCGCAGCACATGCGCGGCCCGGATCACGAGGTTGCGGGGCGTGATTTCGAGCGCGGGATTCGAGCAGGTCAGCGTCAGGAAGCGTTCGTCCGCCCGAAAGGCCAACTCATCGTACAGGCCGACGGTTTGGAAAACAGTTTCAATGTTGTGGTACCCGTCGTCGCGACGACCCAACACGTCAAGATAGAGGTTGATCTTGGCGTACGACCGGGCCCGAAGGACGGACTCGGGCATGGCGGACACCGTTTGACCGTTCATACTCGTAGTGACCCCTTGCCCCCATCATACACGGAGCGGCGCGATTCACCGAAATGGCCTGCGCATGGTATCCTGTCGACTTCGGCGGCACCGGGAATTCGGAACATGCCTAACGACAAGATTTATCTTCCCCACTCGCGCACCTGCTTTGTCTGTGGCGAGGAAAACCTTGCCGGGCTGCAACTGCGATTCTTTGTCGAGGGCCAATGCGTAAAGACGATGGTTCGGCCCAAACCCCACCATTGCGGGTACATGAACGTGGTCCATGGGGGTATCGTCGCGGCGTTGCTGGACGAAACGATGGGATGGGCCGCGAACCGCGCGCTGGCCCGCATGACCGTCACGGGCGAACTCAAGGTGCGCTACAAACTGCCGGTGCCGGGGGATCGCGATCTCATCGTGATCGCCGAGATTACGAAGTCGTCGCGCCGCCTTGCGTATACCAAAGCGGTGATCACCGACCAGAGCGGCACCGAATACGCAACCGCGGAAGCCAGCTTTCTACCGTTATCGGTCGACGAAACGCTCGTCATTGACCAGCATCTCGTCTACCGCGGCGACGAGGAGCGCATTTTCGATTCGTTGCGCCAAGAATAGCGGGCCCGACAAGGTGAATGGCGGAACGCAACGCCAAACGGGAGGGGGCCATGTCTCGACACGCGAATTACCTCGCCCGCATCACAATCCTGATTGCCTTGATCGCCTTGCCGGTATCGGGTCGTAAACCGCCCCCGGAAGAAGCAATCACCGAGACCGCCGCCGTGGCAAGAACCGTCGATTCAGTACCCGGTTCACCGATATATCCCGTCGCGGGCGAGGCGACCGTTCGCGTGCGCTCCGGAACCGCATGGCTGCGAACGCTGCTGCTGGACGACCGCGGAGAGGTTTTGTCGGCGAGTAAATCCCCTGAACTGACGTCGAAGTCCGGCCAGACCTACGTCGCGACGCAGCCGCCGTCATTTCACGACTCAGCCCGACGTGTCCGGCTCGAGGTGTGGGTGAACGGTCATGCTTCGGTCGAGAACGCGCGGCTTCACTCGCTTTCCCCGCAAATCCTGGCGAACCGCGACTTCGAAATGCCCCTGGATCGCAGGAACCGCATCCCGATGTGGGACGAAGCCGCAATTGACGCCTTGAGCGACGGCACGCGCGGTGGCGTGTTCACGCTGGCTGCGGAAGGCCGGGCAACGCCGGAAGGCGCGTCGCAGTGTGTGGTGTTGACTCCGACCCGCAACTGGTGCGCCCTCGGTTCGCTGAACTACCCGATTCCGCCGTGGACGGACCAGTTCCATGCCGAAGCGATTGCGCAATGCGGCGACGGCGCGGAAGCACGAATGGCACTTGTCTGGACGGACGATGACCCGGCGAATGTGCTGGGATCCCATCTCGGCGGCCCCTTCATGCACGGCGACTGGGGAACCGTCCGAACCCATATCGTGTCGCCGCCCGAGGGGGCGAGGAACCTGCGCGTCGTCCTTCTTGCGAAGGGCGGCCCGGTGCGGTTCGACGAGGCGGCCCTCATCACGAACCCTCCCAAGACGCGTATCGTAAAGGTGTTGGTCAATCAGGCCGGATACGGCCGGAATTCGCCCAAGACCGCCGTCGTGATGACCAATTTCTACCCGCAAGAGACGACAACCGGTCACTATGGGGTTCAACCGTTGAACACGTGCGCTCGAACGCGCAGGCCCATGGAATGCGCAGGTCGCGTATACGGGCAGGGCGGCGCGGACTGGGGCTGGTACTTCTGGCGGGCGGACTTTTCAGACTACCGAAAAAAGGGCAAAGCAATTGTGTCGGCGCAAGTCGGCGATGTCGTGGGAACTTCGTCGCCCGTCGACATATCGAATCACGCGCCGTTCATGAACACCGCCGATCTCTGTGTCGATTTCTTCTATGTGCAACGGTGCGGATTCGACGTGCCGGGGTGGCACAAGGCCTGCCATATGGACGACGCGAGATTGAAAGACGGATCGCACCGCGACCTGACAGGGGGCTGGCACAGCGCGGGCGACTACAACAAGATCACGTGGGAGTACGGTGACGGCGGAGTGATGTATGCATTGGTGAACGCGTATGCGTCCTCGCCCTGGTTCTTCAAGAACGACCGCGACGCGGACGGACTGATTGACGTGTTGGACGAAGCACGATGGGGCGCGGAGTATCTCTCAAAACTTCAAATCCCGGAGACCGGCGGGTTCTACGACCACATCGAGCAGGGCCCGGACCGATCGACGTGGATGAGGTGGTGTCCCCCGGAGGAACAGACCGACGGAGTCGTGGGGACGGCGGACGACCCGATAGTTCTTGAAGGCGAGGCGCATTCGCCGCTTGCGATCGGCGGTTGGGCGCGGCTCGGGGCGTTGCTGGATAAGCGCGGCGTCCCGAATAGGTACCTCGCAAACGCCGTCAGGAATTGGGAATGGGAAACCGCGCAGGGCGGAGCAGTCAGTCCGCTCCTTCTGATCAGTTCGATCGATTTATTCAAGGTTACGGCCGATGAGCGGTACCTCGCATTCGCGAGACACAGCGCGGACGCGCTTGTGTCCGCCGAGCCGCGCACAGGCATGTTGCGCGGCGGCTACGCCGACAGCGGCGACGTGCCCGCGGCGGCGCTCGCGCATTTTGCGTTGGAGATCCCGGACGATTCTTTGGCGGTGCGAATCAAAGATCGATTGCGATCCCACATCGACGCGTTCGTTGCAGAGCCGGACAACCCCTTCGGCATCTCAAAACAGAAATTCGGCGATGAGGGATACTACCTCGAGCCGTCGTCCGCGCTGGGCCATAACTACGAGTTTCTCTGCCGCGCGTGGTCCGCGCTGAAAGTGCATCGAGCGATCAACGAGCCCCGCGCGCTGGTCTACGCGCTCGACCAGATCAGCTTTGTCCTAGGCTGCAATCCCTACGACCTCTGCATGTTCGAAGGCGCGGGTACAAACAACCCGCCGCGATACCACCACCGCTACAAAACCATTGCGGGCCGCGAACGCGGCGCGGTGCCCGGGGCCATCCCCAACGGATTCGTTCGCGACATGGCAGGATTCGACAGGCCCGGCTTCGACATGTCCACCAAGGGCCGCGATTACCCCTCCTACCGCACCAGCGAACCCTGGCTGGTGCACAACGTGTTCTATCTACTCGCGATTGCAGAGCTGAATCTGGCGCTGGGCTAGTCCGAAAGGATTGTCGAACAAGGACTTGGCGACAGGCAACAGGTTCGCAAGTGTCCATTTAACAGTTCGTCCGATGCCAAGCCCGACAAACTGCTAGCCCGCATTTCTCACCAGTCGCTCCCGTTATCGGGAGCGACTGGTGAGAAATGCTCTGGAAAAAACATGTGAGTGGTTTTGGTGAGGATTTTTCACACCCACCATCTGTTCTGCCGTGCCGCGCGGCGACAATGCATAACGGTGCGCACTGTACCATGTTGTATCCTCCAACGCGCGGGGGTGTGAAAAATCCGGACTAGGGTTCCTCTTCGCCCCAGCGGGGCGCGGGACGGTAGCCACGGGTGAAGCGAGGCCGTTCGGCCTCGCGCAACCCGTGGAACTCGACAGCTCCATCGAGCCATCGAGCGTGCCCCGGTAGGGGCACAGGAGCGCACACCGTGCGCCAACGTCCGCTCTAGGGTGCGGCGAGAAACTCCTCTGCCCCGCCGGGGCAGGAATGAAAAAACGCAACTGTTTCCACGGGTTGCGCTCCGTCCGACTGTCGTCGGACTCCGCTACACCCGTGGCTACATCCCTCCGCCCCGCCGGGGCGAGGAACGGGATAGGCCGTCGCGATCTAGATGGCCGGTCAGCGTCATAGAAATGCCGGGCCGGGGTGTTCGATTCCCGCGTTGCCCTGCATTACAATGCGGCCCGAAGATATGAGCATTACGTTCGTCATTCCCGTGTACAACGAGCGGCAGACGCTGGAGGCGCTGGCCGACGGCGTCGCGTTGCATATCGCGCCGCACCCCTACCGCATTCTGTTTGTGGACGACGGCAGTACAGACGGATCGTACGAGGAAATGCGCCGGCTGCAGGCGGCCAATCCCGCCATCGAGATCGTCCGGTTGCGCGGGAATTTCGGCAAGTCGGCCGCGCTGGCCGCCGGCTTCGCAAAGGCCACGGGGGAGTTTGTCTTCACCATGGATTCGGACCTCCAGGACGACCCGCGGGAGATTCCGCGGTTTCTGGACAAGATCAAGGAGGGCCATGATGTGGTCTGCGGCTGGAAGGCCAAACGTCACGATCCGTTTCACAAGACAGTGCCCTCGCGCCTGTACAATCGGTTTGTCTCGTGGTTGTTCAGCCTGCCGCTGCACGACGTCAACTGCGGTTTCAAGCTGTTTCGGCTCGAGGTTGTAAAAAAAATCCAACTCTACGGCGAAATGCACCGTCTCATCCCGGTCATGGCGCACAATCTGAACTACCGCGTCGCTGAAATTCCGGTGGAGCACCATCCGCGCCGCTTCGGCAAGTCCAAGTATGGGTTCGGCCGATTCACGCGCGGGGCCGCCGACGTGCTCACGATGTGGTTTCTGACGCGCTACATGCACGCGCCGGGGCATTTCTTCGCGAAACTGGGGGTTGCGCAAAAGTTGCTGGGCGCGGCGCTGTTCGTGGCGGGGGCGTGCTCGTGGCTGGGTGGCCGGTTCATTCTTGGACCGACGTTCTTCGTCGCGGGGTTGGTGCTCGCGGCTGCGGGTGGATTGACCTTGTGCCTCGGGCTGCTCGCGGAATTGATGCTGCGCCATTTCGTCCGCATCGACCCCGAACTTTATATCGCCGAACCCGGCGATGGCCCGCCCGTGTGAGCGGTCGCCCTACCCGATCGATTCGACTCCGTCGTCGTGGTCCTGCCACCAGTCGTCGCGGGAAAGCGCGTTCCAGTAGGCCTGCTCGAAAATCAGCGAGAACTTGCGGAGGCTGAACGGCTTCGAGATGTACCCGTCGGCACCGGCGCGCAAGGCTTCGGACAGCGGGTGCTTTTCGGCGTAGCCGGTCATAAGGATAATCCCAATCTTGGGATGCCGTTGGCGGGTCCGCCGCAGGAGTTCGTAGCCGTTCACTTCGGCCATTTCGATATCGCTGATTACGAGATCGAAGGCCGTCGCCTCGATGGTGTCGAGCGCGTGCCGGCCGTTGGGGCTCGATTGGACGGAATAGCCGCGCGTTTCGAGAAACGCACAGAGCGTATCCACGACCGCGGGGTCGTCGTCGACGACCAAAACGTTCAGATGCTTAATCATGCAGCGCGATAACGCGTCAAACCCCGGTTTCCTGGGCCAGCCGCTGTGCTTTGATTTTCATCAGCCGGCTGGTGTTGGATCGTTCCATCTCGTCCAGCTTGTTCTTGATGTACTTGATCGTTTCCTGCATGCGCGGGATGAATGAATGCTCAAGCGCGTTTACGCGGCGGCGCGTCTTCTCGATTTCCGCGCATAACAAGCGGACGGTCTCCTCCAATTCGGCCATCGCAAGCAATTTGGGGAGGAACGCGCGCAATCCCGCAATGGCCTGGTCAAGCTCGATCGAGGTGTGAATCGCCGAGTATCCCCCGGTCGCCTCGCCGAATTGCACTTCAAAGTGCGGCACGACGACGCTCATGATGCGCCGGGCGTGCCGCGTCATGGTCAGTTCCTGGCTTGTGTTCTCGAGCGCGTCTTCCGTGATCAGGCGCGAGGAGGTCACTTCCGCGAGCACGAACAACTTCATGACTCCGGGGAGTTCCTTGTCCACCTCGCGGCGCAATTGCTTGTACTTGCGGGCGAGTTGCATGAACTCCTTCATCAGCCCGTCCAACTTGTCTTTGAGCAGCTTGTGACCCCGCACCGCCACGGTCAGCCGCTTTCGCAGCCGCAGCAACTCCATGCGGGTGGGATTAACCGCCAGTCGTGTCGCCATGCGTCATGTGTCCAATCTTGAGTTCGGACTTGTCCGTCGAGTCTGTCATTCCGAGCGTAACGAAGCCGCCGTCCGGAGGTGCGCCGCCGTTCCGCTCGCGCATTGGCTCGGTCCTTACGCCTTCTTAGGATAGTATTTTTCGACCCATTTGTCGCGGACGCGCTTGAGTTCGCTGCGCGGCAGCATGGCCAGCAGGTCCCATCCGATGCGCAGGCTCTCTTCGATGGACCGGTTTTCGTCCTCGCCTTGCGTGACGAACTTCGCTTCGAAGGCGTCGGCGAATTTCACAAACAGGAGGTCCGTCTCGCTCAGGGCGGATTCTCCCAGCACCACCGCCAGTTCTTTTGCGTTCTTGCCGCGGGCGTACGCGGCGTACAACTGGTTCATCACGTCCGCGTGATCTTCGCGGGTCTTGCCGTCGCCGATGCCCTTGTCTTTCAGCCGCGACAACGAGGGCAGCACGTCGACGGGCGGGTAGATGCCCTGCGCGTGAATGGGGCGGCTGATGATGATCTGCCCGTCCGTGATGTTGCCGGTCAGGTCGGGAATCGGATGGGTCTTCTCGTCCTCCGGCATGGTCAGCTGGGGAATCTGCGTGATACTGCCGTTCTTGCCCTTGATACGGCCCGCGCGTTCGTAGAGGGTGGACAGGTCGGTGTAGAGATAGCCCGGGTATCCGCGGCGACCCGGGACTTCCTTGCGCGCGGCCGATATCTCGCGCAACGCCTCGCAGTAGTTCGTGAGGTCGGTAAGGATGACCAGCACGTGCATTTCTTTTTCGTAGGCGAGGTACTCTGCCGCGGTCAAGGCCAAGCGCGGGACGGCGATGCGCTCGATGGGCGGATCGTCCGCAAGGTTCATGAAGAGCACGGCGCGCTCGATGGCGCCGGTGCGCCGGAAGTCCGCGATGAAAAACTCGGATTCCTCGAAGGTGATGCCCATCGCCGCGAAGATCACGGCGAACTTCTCGCCCGTCTTTAATACGGACGCCTGGCGCGCGATCTGTGCGGCGAGACGCGAATGCGGCAGTCCGGACGCCGAAAACAGGGGCAGCTTCTGTCCGCGGACGAGCGTATTCAAAAGATCGATTGTGGAAATTCCCGTCTGAATGAACTCGTTGGGATAGTCCCGTGCGTACGGGTTCATGGGACTGCCGTTTATGTTGAGCCATTTTTCGGGAATGATCGCGGGGCCGTCGTCGATCGGCCGGCCGAACCCGTCGAACACGCGGCCCAGCATGTCGGCGGAGACGGCGAGTTCCTGGCCTTTTCCGAGGAACTTCACCTTCAGATCCTGGGGCGACAGCCCGCTCGTGCCTTCGAACACCTGGACCAACGCCTTGTCGCCGCTCACTTCGAGCACGCGCCCGCGGCGCAGCGTTCCGTTTTCCTGCTTAATGTCGGTCAGTTCGCCGTAGGTGATTCCGTCAACCCCTTCAACGAGGATGAGCGGACCGACGATCTGTCGTACGGTACGGTATTCTTTGGTAGTCAACGGTCGGATCTCCAAGTTATTTGCAAAGTTGGATTTGGGATTGAAGTGCGTTGGCGCGTATTTGCCGCATCCGTCCCGACTTTTAGTCGCCGACGAATCGCCCTTACTGACGCCACCGTCTTTGACGGTATCTCGGTGGTCTCGCGCATCAGCGGTGTAAGTCGTTTCTTCGGCATGACCTCGACGTCCGCCGGTAACTCAAGCCCATGCAACGTTTCAACCGCTTTTTCCTCGACCATACCGGGTTTGGCCGCCACCTCGCGCGCGCTGCGTCCGCCAAAGGCTGCACGGTATTTCGCGCCTCTCGACGTGCCGGGCCCTATACGTTGATGCCCAATGACTGTCGACACGGAGTCTTTGGGCAAAGCGTCAACCATCCGAATGACTCGCACGGGCAACTTCCTCGTGCGTTCCTTAAACTCGCTTTCATCCATGATTTTCGATGGGTTTCTTTCATCCACGATCCGACCGTGTCAGATTTTCGCAAGCGCCGCGATTTCGTCCGAGATTCTCCTTTTCAGGGCCTCGTATTCGTTCAGTTTGTCTTCGGCGATGAGCTTGGCCCGCGCGATATCGTTCAGGACGGATACACCGAACAAGGCGCTGAGGGTGGCGCCGGCTTTCAGGGCCGTGCGCGCTTCGTCGAAATAATGCAGGATGACCTTCAGCAGGTTCAGTTGTTTTGCGAGCGACGTGTAACTGTCGCGTTCGTCAAAGGCGTTTTGATGGAGAAAGTCTTCGCGGATCATTTTTGCGGCCTGCATAAGCACGCGGTCTTCATGGGCGAGGGCGTCGATGCCGACGAGCCGCACAAGTTCCTCGAGTTCCGCTTCGCGTTGCAGGATGGCCATCGCGCGCTTTCGCACCGATTCCCATTGGGGATCGAGGTGCTCGTTCGCGTAGTCGTCGATTACATCCTGGTACAGCGAATACGAAGTCAGCCAGTTGATGGCCGGGAAATGCCGCGCAAACGCGAGTTTGTCGTCGAGACCCCAGAATACCTTCACCACGCGAAGGGTTGCCTGTACGACGGGTTCCGACATGTCGCCGCCGGGAGGCGAGACGGCGCCAATCAGCGACAGCGAGCCGGGCCGCGCGTCCGATCCGAGACATACGACGTTGCCGGACCGCTCGTAAAAACTGGCGATGCGCGATCCCAGGTAGGCGGGATAGCCTTCTTCGCCGGGCATCTCCTCGAGACGTCCCGAAATTTCGCGCATGGCTTCGGCCCATCGGCTTGTCGAGTCCGCCATCAAGGCCACCGAGTACCCCATGTCGCGGAAGTATTCGGCAATGGTAATCCCGGTGAACACGCTCGCTTCGCGCGCCGCCACCGG
>BTUX01000037.1:0-23658 GCA_045863315.1 Candidatus Hydrogenedentota bacterium
TCGCGGTAAGCGGCGCCACAATACCAAGCCGTGCGCCACCGATACGAACTTCATATTCGCGGGGCGGTCCAGGCGCGATTACAATATAATTTCACGCAGGGAGGGAGCGACGGTGCAAATTCGCAAATGGCGAGATCGAAATCGTTGGCGGGATGTAATAGGAACTGCGTTAGTCGTCTTGGCCCCGGTGGGAGCGACGGCCGCCGACGAATTCGCGGTCGATCCGATCACACGGTACATTCACGTTTCCTATGCCGTCCCGAGCGAGGCCCCCGATAGCACCGCCGTCCGGTGCGCGTGGTCGCATCCCGGTGAGGACGGGTGGCGCGCGGCAAAGGTCATGCCCCTGCTTTCCGAAACTGCGCTCCGTCTCGCGGCGGCGTCGGATTGGCAGGGTTGGATGTCCGGCGAAATCACCGAGCGCCGCGCCGCCGGATTGACGCGAACCGTGGTTTTCAACCCCTATCCCGACGCGGTGGATGCAGGACGGGTGGACGTCGATTTCAAGGTCGAGCTGATCGGCGTTGACCAAGCGCCCATCGCTACCCAACGTATTCGCATCACTGCTGACCTTCGCGACGTGGTGTACATCGAGGACTGGAGCGGCGTGTTCCAGCGCGACGCGTTGAATCCCGATGCCCAAGGATGGTCGTGGCAAACCCACCTGATGCCCGACAGAGGCGCGACACTCGGCAATACGCTCGTCGGCGATGCCGGCCCCGAGCTGCGCTTGCGGCAACTCACGTATCCTCTCGATATGAGCGGATGGTGCGCCGTGTACATCAGCACCGTGCCGGAGCTTGGATCTATCCGCTTGCGGCTTACCGGCGACGAGCGTTCTGACACGCTGGCTTCGAGTCATCGGGGGGAGGAAGTGTTGTGGCGTCTTGCCAAGATGGATCGCCAGCACCTCGTGCTCAGCCAACCGCACCATTACAAAGGCTACA
The DNA here is from genome assembly GCA_045863315.1 of Candidatus Hydrogenedentota bacterium. Lineage (GTDB taxonomy): Bacteria > Hydrogenedentota > Hydrogenedentia > Hydrogenedentales > SLHB01 > JABWCD01. The sequence goes on from BTUX01000037.1 coordinate 948, forward strand.
CCCCCGCACACATCGATTACGTTAAACTGGTGCCGGTGTCCGACGAACTCGCGAAGGCCGTCGAGGCGCAATTCGGCGTTCCGGATAAACTGGTCGCGGGCTATTTCGAGCCGTATTCCTGGGCCTTTTTCGAAAACGTACAGGAAACGCTTCAACACAGGGAACCGCTGACCGCGTTCGCCGAAGCGCGTATCGGCATCGTCGATATCCAGATTGGACGGTTCGGCAACAAGGCCGTTTACGAATCGCGTGTGACCGATCCGCTTGTGTACTCGACCATCGGCGATCCCATCGGCGAAGTGGTCGTGCCAACGACCGATAACGTCGGCCGTATGCAGCAGTACACGAACACGCTGGATGCGGAGTTGCGCTATTGCCGCGAACTCGGTCTTGCTCCGCACGCCAATTTCGGCGCGACGAACTGTTATCCCGGCACGCCGCTGCAGGGCGACTTCTCGAAGCAGCATCCCGAGTGGATGCGCGGCAGCACGCTGCGCTATGAAGTGCCGGAAGTCCGCGAGTACATCCTGAAACTGTACCGCGAAGCGTTCGACATCGGAGCGCCCGCGATCTCGATCGATTTTTGCCGGTATCCCGAAGGCATTGACACCAACGAAACCTGCACGAGTTTCCTGCGCGAGTTACGCGCGCTTGCCAATGAATTTGCCCGGGTCCGCGGCGAACCCGTCCCCATTCTCGTCCGATTCCCCGGCGCCGGAGTGCGCAAGGCGGAACTCTTCGATTACGCGACATGGGCGAGGGAAGGGCTGGTCGATTACCTGTGCCCAAGCAACATTCAGGGTCGCCATTGCCACATCGACATGGCCCCGTATATCGCCGCGGTCGAAGGGACGAAGTGCACCTTGTTGCCCGCCGTGGACGGCCTCCACTGGGCGTTGCCCTTTCCTGGTCCGTTCTTGTGGCGTGTGAAGCAGTTGTACGACATGGGCCTGCCCGGCGTATATGTTTATCAGGCCGACGCGCGGGTGTTGGGAACGCCCGCCGACCGGCGAACCATGCGCATGCTTGCCAGCCGCGACGCGATTGACCGCTACTGGATCGACGATGCCCGGCAGCGGCCCGCCCGAAGCAAGGGAATCTACATAACGCCGCCCAGCGAACTCGGCGTGTACCACGGCTGGGAGCGAATCCGCATTTGGCTTGAAGGCGTGCCCATGGGCGAGCTCGAAGCATATGTCGATGGAAACCGCGTAACCAGCGTGCAGGGACCGCCCTATTTGGTCGGGACGGAAGAATACGAATCGGACGGCGTGATTCCGCGCGGGGAGCACGTACTCCGTATCCGCGCCAGAGACGGCGACGGCTGGTTGGAACAAACGTTTCAGGTCAAAGGCGGGTAGCGATTCCGGGCCGGACACGAGGTATCGTCACGATCGTGCTGGGGTCCGATTGAGCACCTGCCCGTGATCTCGTACACTCACCTGTGGTTCCAATTCTTTGCATGTCATCGCGATTTCCCAACGCGTGCTCCCATTCCTCTTGTCAACCCGAACAAGCCTCTTGTCGTCCTGAGCGAGCCTCTTGTCATCCCGAACGAAGTGAGGGATCTGGGGCACAGAAGTGTCCACGTGCTCGCCCAGATTCCTCACTTCGTTCGGGACGACAAGAGGGCGATTGTATTGGCAATTATGGGGACGGGGATGACAGGAGGGTGGCTGCAGAGAGAATTGTGGGCAGGGGAGGCTGGCCGGGAGCCCATCGCGACCGTTTCAGGTTCGGGATGAAAGTGGGGTATTCGTGTTGCCGTTGCACGTTACGGTTGCGATTTCGGCTGCGACATGCCCAAACTCACCCGGGGCGTCCTTTGTCAACTCACCTCTCGACAACCGGCAAATCCACGCACGACGCCAACGCGTTGCTCCTCCATACGGTTATGGTGGGCGTGCCGCTTGCCGGGTAGCGGGCGAAACAAGACGCGTCGTGTCCCGCAATCGCCACGCGGATTCGTGACCCAGTTCGAAGCAGCACCGAAGTGGGAATCAGGTCGAAGGCGATCTGAACGACTTCACCCGGCGCTAGTGGCCGCGCATCCTCGCGCTTGAAGGTATGGTAGGGACCGAAGACGGCGTACGGCGGTTGCTCGTCGGAAATCGCGCGGTGCACGGCGCGCAACATTCCTTCCGTCACGTATGTGACTTTGTTGTTCGGCCCGACTACTTCGAGGTAGGCATAGAACGCGCCGTCGGTCGCGGTCGACGACGCGTAGAGCGTTACGACCGGCGACCCCGTGATTTCCAGGTCCTGCTCGAGCGGCGCGCTCGTGTAGGCGAGCAATTTCGCGTCCTCTGCCGCGCGGTCGGGATAGATCACGTCCGCGCCGTCCGCTTGCGTCCGCCACCGGTTGAAGTCTCCGGTCGTCGCCGAGAAATCGACCGTATACGAATCCGACGCGCCCGTGTCGGTCGGCGGGTCCGGGGAGAGCGCGCGGTCGGCGTCGAAATACATCCGCCGCATGGAGACTCCTGGCGGCGGCCACACGTCGGTCGTTTTCCATTTGTTCTCGCCCATCGTGAAGTAGCGGATCAATCGGGAAGGGGTGGCGCCGCTCGGGTCCTTGAGGTATCCGTCGAAGAACGCCGCCAATTCGGCGTCTCGCGCCGGGCGCGTGGGTTGGACAGTCGCATCCGCGGGCAGGAAGGGATTTGCATCGTGTTTGCCCCCGTGACCCCAGGGGCCGATCACCACCCACTGCGGATTGCGAAAGGTCATATACCGGCTGAGCGCGCCCGACACGCCGGCGGCGTCAAACCATCCGGCCCACACCATCATCGGGACATTTGAGGCTTCGATCGAATCCCGCATACCGTACGCGCTGAACGAGGCAAACGGCGGGCCCGCGCCGAAGGGGTCATCGCAAAATTCGCACTGCCGCGCCGCGGTGTAGACGTCCGGAGTGTCCGCGCGCATTCCGAGGGCCGCGGCAAGCATTGCCCCGTTCTTGTCCTCGGCGACCCGTTTGACGCCGGTCACAATGCGTTTGAACAACTCGTACTCGAAACCCTTGAACTTGGCCACCGCTTTCAAATCATTCGCATCCAGCATTCGCGTGCCGTCGCGCCAATACCGTATGAACCATTCGTTCAAGACGCCGCCCGGAGCGACGAGGTGCTGCCAGGGATCGAAATCGCTGAACTGCGGGGCGACCGCCTTAACCGCGGGATGTCGGCGCGTCGTGAGCAGTTCGGCAGCCGTGCCTTCGTACGAGGAACCCATCGCCCCGACTCGGCCGTTGGACCACGGCTGGGCGATGACCCAATCCACGATCTCGCGGTAATCCTCGAGTTCGGTCTCGGAAAACGGGTGCTGCCGCGTGCCGTAGGACGCGCCGGTGCCGCGCGCGTCGACGTACACCAACGCGTAGCCGGCGCTGCTGAACCGGTCTGCCTCGGGCTTGTTGAAGTCCTCGTTCGGCACCATGCTCAGCGCGCTCAATACGCGAAATGTGGCCGTGGATTCCGCCAAGCCCACGGCGCGCCAGTAGCTCGTCAATTTCAAGAGAGTGGGCACTTTCCGGTTCGGCGCCAAGTCCGCGGGCAACCACAAATCCACGGCAAGCTTCACGCCGTCTCGCATCGAAACGTACAACGATTGATTGCGGAGGAGACCTCCGGGCGTGTACTCCGCCGCGAACACCGCACTTCCAAAACCGACGGACAGCAGGAACAAGGCAGTCCCGGCACGACTGACCAACCGCATACGGCAACCCCATCTGACTTCCAGTAGCACCGACACGCGCGCCCCGGCACATTCACTCGATACGCGCGAAAGGCATTGAAGAATACAGGAAACCGATCCTCGATTTCCTTTCCGCCAATCTACTTGAGTGTCATCCCAATGCGTTTGCGATTTGGCTGGCGGGAGGAGGATTCAGGCCGGGCATGGTCTATGGGGCGAGCGGTCGCGTGCACGGGCGCGATCGGCACGCGACGCTGTTGCACCAATTGGGGTTCGACCATTCCCGGTTTACCTATCGCTTCCAGGGTCTCGACGCGCGACTGAGGGGAGTCGAGCCGGCTCGAGTCGCGCACGAAATCATCGCGTAACGATCTCAGCGACAGGTCAGGGCCGGGGCTGCAAGTCAAAGGGCTCGACTCGCATGGGAAGCGGCGCGGGCGACGAGGAACGTTCGTACGTATCCAGGAAATGGCAAAGCACGGCGCACCGGTCCGCGTCGATGAGGTGGTCGTTTCCCTTATCGAACAAGACCTGCCCGGCGATCCCCCGCGAAAACGTGTGCGCGGCATATTGTGACTCGCGTTCGGGCAGTCGCGGAAACACCAACGTGCGGTCGCGCATGCGCCGCTGCAGCAGCTCGGTCATGAACACCTTCGCAGGACGCCGGTCCGGGCGTCCGTCGGGCAGAGGCTCGAGTTCGACCGTGCCGCCGAATTCAATGCAGTAAATCTTTTCGCACCACTCGTCTCCGCCTTTCATGAGATTGTGCGCTACGGCGCGCCCGCTGTTTCCCGCGTCCATCCCGATTTTGCGGAACGCGTACGCCGCATCCAGCGCGGCGATGATGTCCTGTTGCCGGGCATAGTTCACGCCTTCCAAATGGACCCGCAGGATGTTGATGAGGTGGGGTGGGCGAGACAGGTACACGACAAACTCCGAGGGGTCGCGCGCGTATCCGAGGTCGCAACCCAGATAATATGCGGCATTCGATACCGGCGGCGCCTCGAAGGTGTCGTCTTCGCCCAACCGAATGTCCAGGAACTCCAGCCCGTCATCGACGCAGGCGAGGTAATCGTCGATATCGAAGACGCCGTGCGCGGGCGAACCGTGCTGCCCGAGCACCCGATGAATATAGCCGGCGGAGCGTTTGCCGCCGTACAGCAGCGCCAGTTCCGCGTCTTTCTCGGGCGTGAAGCCGGGATTGAGCGACGACGGCCAGTTGTATTGTTCGACCCCGGGCATCTGCGTGATCCGGTAGAACGTGTTGCGCAGTCCGTTCGGGACGCCGTACACCCAGCGGCGACCGCCCGCGTTCAGCGCCTGGTACAGTTCACCCCATGCGGTTTCGGTCATTTCCTGGGCCTCGTCGACGATTTGCCAATCGACGTGGAGTCCTTGGAAATTCATGCCGTGCGGACCCGCGATGCGCCCCCACAACACGAAGCCGTTCGAAAACCGAAGGAACCACGAGGGTGTTCGGCGGATTTCGACGAGGTTCGCCTTAAACCGCGGCACGGTCTCGAAGCGGCGCGCAACGCGCTGCATCAACGGGAAGAGATGGTTTTCGCATTGCGTGGCGATGAGCATTTCCGAGTTCGGATACATGACCATCGCCCACGCGGCGACGATTTCGATCTCGGAGGTCTTGCCGACGTCACGCCCGTCGCAGTGGGCCTTGCGAAACGCGTGCGATTCCAGTGACGCACGCTGGTATTGCCATGCGCGCCAAGGCTGCCCTTGCGCGTCGCGCACGTGGTCCTCGGCAAATCGCACGCGCTCGAACAAGGCCAGCCACTTTTGAATCTCCTCCTCCGAACACCCGCGACAGCGCAGTTCACGCGTCACCGATTTCTTGGCAAGGTGCATGGCCGGGCGGGTCCTCCTACTGCCCGGCAGGAGCCTTCTCCGGCTTCTTTTTCTCCCGCTTGCGCCTGGGAACACGCTCCTTCTTCCGGACGACGTCTTCGATCACGCCTTTGGTTTTGAGCATGAGTGGCATCACGCTGCCTGCCAGGCCCATTTCCGCGTAGGGATCGTCCGGGTCCTTGGAATCGGCAAGGTCTGTCATGGCTTTCCTCAACCTTTCGTGGCACCTGATGCTGAATTCGATGAGTTCCTTCTTGGGTTCGTTTTCGGCTTGCCGATCGGCCGCGATCGAAAGCCGCCATGCGGTGCACAGCATATCCATTTTCAGCAACTGCAAAGGCGACATGCGACCGCCTGCGGCGTTCAGAAACCCGCGGGCAAGCGCAGCGGGCCGCGCATAAAGGTCGTTCAGCAGTTCCTTGTCGGCGTCCGTTTTCGGGTCCCAGCACCGCAACAGGATCTCGCAAAGCGGCGGGTCTTCGGCGTCGGTCATGGCAGTCCCCCCACCTCGACAGCCGGCATGTTGCACCGGGGAACAGCCCCGCCGAAGCGCGGAGTGCGGGCACAGGCTTTCTCGCCCCCTCGATCGTTCAGGCCGGGATGCCTTCGAAGGACTGCCGGTAGAACTCGAGAATCCTCTTTTCGGTGATCTCGCCGATCTGATTGCGATACCGGTAGGGATCGCCGGCGACGCGGGCGGCGAACCCCTCGAGTTGCGACGCGGTGACGCCGTGGTCTTTCGCCGCGTGCGACACGTCGATTGCGGAAAAGACCTCGCGAACGGCGGCGGCGGCCCGCGCCGGCAAATCGCGCGCGGAATCCGGCGGATGGCCCAGGGCGGCGCAGATGCGTTCGACTCGTTTCGGCTCGCACTGGGCGTTGTGGCGAAAGAGCGGGGCAAGCAGAAGCCCATTGGCGAGGCCGTGCAAGACGCCGCACTCGAGGGTGTAGTGATAGCCCATGCCGTGGACAAGCGTCGTGCCGCTCTGCGCGATGACGCACCCCGCCAACGTCGATGCGTACAGCATCTGCGCGCGCGCCTCAATGTCCGTTTCCCCGCAATGGACCGCGCGCGGGAGGAACTCCTTGATACGACGGATGGCGTCGAGCGCCAAAGCATCGCCGATTGGGGTGGATTTCTTCGATACGATCCCCTCCATCGCTTGACTGAGGGCATCGAGTCCGGTGGCGATCGTGACGTGTCGCGGCATCGTCATGGTCAGTGCGGGGTCGAGCAAGGCCACACGCGGAAACAGGGCCCGCCCGGAAATCGTGCGCTTGGTTTTCTGCTGGGAATCCACAAGTACGGAGTACGGCGTCACTTCGCTGCCGGTGCCTGCTGTTGTCGGCACGGCAATAAGAGGAAGCGCCCCGTTCGGGAACGTGTCCGCTCCGAAGAATGAGCCGCAGGGCCCCTCGTTGACGGCAAGCCCGGCAATCGCTTTTCCGGCGTCGATCGGGCTTCCACCGCCGATCGCCAACACGCAGTCGCAACCCGCTTCCCGGCAGGCGGCCGCCCCCGCTTCGCAGACCGCCGTGTCGGGGTTCTCGTCGACGCCCTCGAACACCACGGACCCCGGCAACTGCGCAAGGAGGAAGTCAAGCGTTCCCGCTGCTCGGGCGGAATTCACGCCGGCGACGATCAGGGGGCGCGTGCCGAATCGCCTCACCTGATCGCCGACTTGTTCAAAACAGCCGTGAGCAAACACGATTTCCGTTTCGACGAGGTATCGAAACGGCTGGACCGCGTCAATCGAGTCCGAGGTCTTGCTCAAGCGTGGAAATGTAGGCATCTTTGCGCTGCTTCACACGGCTCAGCCGCTGTTGCGCCTTGGCGGCCGCCTCGGATGCCGGATCAATCTGGATGGCCCTCATCCACATGGTAGTGGCTTCGCCGATCCGTTGTTGCTTGTACAGCGTCGAACCGAGGTAGGTGTACGCCAATCCGTACACAGGGTCTTCGATAATGGCCTGCCGGAAGAAGTTCTCCGCGGACTCGAAACGGCGCTCGTTGTAGGCGCGGCGCCCTTTCTCGACGAGTCGGGCCGCACGCTGGTGGTCGCCCTTGTACTTTTTGCCCTTCATGACGCGCTTGAGCTTGCCGCCGTCCTCGGCGATCCCGTCCCGCGCGTCGCGCCACGATTCCCTCCCAAGCAGGACCCACTTCACGTGCTTTACCACGTTCTTGATGAAGGTCCGGCCGGTTTTGACGACTCGCTTGTCCATACCCCGGCGATATTATAGCATCGGCCCAGCGTTGGAGCGTATTACCGGATGGCCGGGCTGTATTTGGTATGCTGAAGGCACTGGGCGGCACGGGAGGAGGGCCATGGAACGGTTCAAACAGGAAGCACGGGAGACGATGGGCGATCCATTAATCCAACGGCTGTACGACCTTCACGACGAATGCCTCGAATTGGCGGAATCGTGCAAGCGCAACGAAGAGGAGTTTGGCGTGGCCGCGCTGGAATGCATCGCGTACCGCGTCGCGTCGGAGATACTCGCCCGACAGCACGAGCTTGCGCCGGAAAAGTACCCCGATGCGCAAGGCCGCATCCGCCAGATCAACGAGGCCGCCGCCAAACGTCGCAAGCAGCCGACCGAACCATGACGCAGACGGTCCTGCTTGTTGAGTGCCCTGACCGCAAGGGCATCGTCGCGCGGGTCTCCGACTTCATTTTTCGCAGCGATGCAAACATCATTTCTTCCGATCAGCATTCGACCGATCCGGAGGGCGGCCGGTTCTTCATGCGGCTGGTCTTTTCGCTGGATGAATTCAGCGTGTCGAGAGACGCGTTCGAAAGAGGTTTTGCGCCCGTGGCGGAGGAACTCGGGGCGACCTGGGAAATCCACTACCTCTCCGATGTGCAGCGGATGGGCATTCTCGTGTCCAAACAGGACCACTGCCTGTTTGATTTACTCTACCGGCAGCGCAGCGGAGAATTGAGCGTCGAGATTCCGCTGGTCATCAGCAACCATGAGGACTGCCGCGAACTCGTCGAACGCTATGGCATTCCCTACCACTGCGTGCCGGTGGCCGTCGAGCGACAAGCCGACGCGGAAGGGAAGATGCTCGAGCTTGTCAAAGGCACGACGGACTTTCTCGTGCTGGCGCGCTACATGCGCATCCTGTCCAACCGGTTTCTCGAGGAGTACCCGGGCGATATCATCAACATTCACCACAGCTTCCTGCCGTCCTTCAAAGGCGCGAATCCCTACCGCCAAGCCTACGAGCGCGGCGTGAAGATTATCGGCGCGACGGCGCACTTCGTCACGGGGGATCTCGACGAAGGGCCCATCATCGAGCAAATGGTCGACCACGTGTACTACAAAGACACCGTGGACGACCTCAAACGCAAAGGCCGGAACCTTGAAAAGCTGGCGCTGGCCAACGCAATCCACGCGTATCTGGAACACCGGGTGATTCGGTACGAGAAGAAGACAATCGTGTTTCCGTGAATGGGCCGCGGACCACGATCCGAGATATGGGCGTTGGCGATTGCCGGCCGCGCCTACCCCGCATTTCTCACCGGTCGCTCCCGATGAGGGGAGCGACCGGTGAGAAATGCGGGCTAACTACCAGTTGGTCTGGGTGGGCGCGAGGTGAGCGCTGGCATGCTGAATACCCTGACGAAACGGGCCAAGAGGAAACTCTTGACAGGACCCGCCGAACATCGCTTCGGCGCCGGCTCTCGCCGGCGTTCATTGACAGGATTGATTCGAGCGGGATACAGTGTCCGGCATAGGCAAAGGGGGATGCGCGAGGTCCCGCCGCAGACACGGACCCGGCGGCGGCCGCATGGTTGCGCTCCCAAAGGCTGCCAAGCAACCCTCGAGGGCAAACCAATGACTACCGTTTTCATTCGCCGCTTCATCTTCATAAGTGTCGTTTGCGCCATTCTCGTGCTCGGCGCCGCGCCTGCCCAGGATGTCGAATCCATTCTGGGCGACTGGAAGATGGTCACCTCGTTCAACGGCAACGACCAGGAATCGCAGGTGAAATTTTCGATGCAGGACGGCGTGCTGAAAGGCGAAGCGAGCGGCCGCCGGGGCAGCCGTGAACTGCACGATGTGAAGTTCGAGGGCGATGTCCTCAGTTGGGGGCTGGTGATCCCGCGCCTGAGCACGGAACCCATCCGAATTGAAGTGAAGGTCGACGGCGAGAAATTCCAGGGGGCGATGCAAACGCCGTTCGGCGAGGCCGTCATCCGCGGCATCAAATGGACGGAGAGGTCCGAACAGGAACTGGCCGAGGCCACCAAGGCCCTGCTGGGCGATTGGGACGTATTGACGACGTACAACGGCAAAGAGGTCGAATCGCAGCTTCGGTTTTACTTCGACGAAGAGAACGATCTACGGGCGCAGATTGTCATGCCGGGCACCACGCTCGATATGCGCCGGATCCGGTTCGACGGCGAAAACCTGACCTTTGTCGCGCACCTGCCGTTCATCAGCCAGGAACCCGCGCGAGGACAGCTCAAGATTGCGGAGCGGAAACTCGACGGAGTGATTGAAAGTCCCTTGGGTGAAATTCCGATCCGGGGCGAGATTCTCGACACGACCAAACTGGTGCTCGCGCCCTACGACGACCCGCAGGCCGTGCTCGGCACCTGGGATGTCGTGGCCAGCATCAACGGCGAAGAGAACGCCGCCAAGCTGACTCTCGCGGAAAACGGCGAGCGGATCAAGGGAATCATACAGTCGGGCGAAAGCACATTCGAGTCGACCGAAGCCGACTACAAAAAGGTCGGCGACTCGATGGGGGTGGTCCGGCTGTCGGTAATTATCCCGGATTTGGGCGAAAAGCCGCAGACCTTCGAACTGATTTTCAACGGAGACGAGTTTGAAGGCGAAGAGATCCACTCGAACGGGGCGATCTACTTCTCGGGAAAACGCTCGGCCGGCTGATACGACGCTCGATGGCCCACCGGAACGAGTCGTTCGCCATTGACTTCCCGACGCCTACGTCTGAGCTTTTGAGTGTGGATGAAGGGACGTGAACGTCACCGAACGATTCAGCAGCCGCGTATCGGATTACATCAAGTACCGTCCTGGCTATCCCGCGGACCTCGTCGACTTTCTCGTCCGCGAGGCGCGCCTCGAATCTGGCGCTCCCATCGTTGATGTCGGATCGGGCACGGGCATCTTCTCCGAATTGTTGCTGCGTCGCGGCTTCACGGTGTACGGCGTCGAGCCCAACCGCGAGATGCGCGGCGCCGCGGAACGCCTGCTGGTCGGCTACTCGAACTTCCACAGTGTGGACGGAACGGCCGAATCGACGGGGCTGCCCGACGCCTGCGCGGACGTGTACGTCGCCGCGCAGGCCTACCACTGGTTCGATGCGCCGCGTGCCCGGGCCGAGGCCAAGCGTATCCTGAAGCGCGGCGGTCTCGCCGCCCTTGTCTGGAACGATCGCAAGATTGACACGACCCCGTTCCTTGCCGCCTACGACGAGTTGCTGCGCTCCCACGGCACGGACTACGAACAAGTCAATCACCGGAACGTGGACGCCTCCCGTCTCGATGCGTTTTTCGGGCCAAGTGGATATCGCGAAACCGTCTTCCCCAATGCGCAGCATTTCGACTGGGAAGGGCTGTACGGCCGTGCGATGTCTTCGTCTTACGTCCCTGCCGAAGGCCACCCCAAACACCTCGAATTCACGGAGCGCCTGCGCCACCTCTTCGACGTTCACGCCGACGCCGAACGCGTCACCATCGAATACGACACCCGCCTCTTCCTCGGCGCTCCGTAACATCTGCTCGTTGCGCTGAAGTCTCTTTTGATCTTGCAACGCTTGATGGTGCGTCGTTTCCCGCATTTCTCAAGTCGCTCCCGATGACGGGAGCTACTGGTGAGAAATGCGGGATAACCGGGCTTTTCGCACCCACGCGATTTGTATGGTTACGACGTAGTCCGGCGCATCCCGCTATGCATCGGCACGTCGCCGCACGGCCGAACAGGTTGTGGGTGTGAGAAATGCTGGACCGGTGGAACCACCTCCGGCGCGCACCTTCATCCGGCCCGCGATACGTCTTTCCAGTCCGCGCAGTGTGCCGGTTCCTGGCCGTCCACCCCTGGCGTACTACTCCCGCTTCCCGATTTCCCGAGCCGGCGCGCCGGCGACGATGGACCCCGGCGCTACAGGACGAGTCACAACGCTGTTTGCCCCTACGACCGCGCCATCCCCGACATTCACGCCTTTGAGGATGCAAGCGCCGCGACCGATCCAAACGTCGCACCCTACGTGAACGGGGGCCGACACCATGGGCTGCGTTTGAATAAGGGCGCCCTTGCGAATACCGTGGTCCTGATCTCGAATGGAGACGTACTCTCCAATCAGCGTATTGTCTCCAATCCGTACGTTTGAGACCGCTGATATGAGAACCCCCTGGGTCAGGATGACGTTCTTGCCGATCTCGATTGTGCCGCCGTCGCGCGTTTCCAAAGTAACGTGTCTGCCGACTTTTGTGCCATCCCCAATCGTAACGCGGCCGTCGCCACGGAAATACACAATGCCTTCAAAACGTACATCAGCGCCCGTCGTTCCGCGTATTTGGCTATATGCGGCCGCTTCGTAGAAAAAATGAAGTACGCCCCACCGAAACGGCCTAAAATATCCCCATGACGTCCCCACAAGTCTAGCGATGCGCGACCGGATGCGACGGAGCGATTCAGGCATCCGCATAACTGGTTGGTACCTCCCCGTTTCGTCACACGAACGAGATGAATGCATTCTAATCGACTACTTTCCGGGCCATCAAAACTGTCCAAAGCGCGAACCATATGGTAGTATTCCCGGCATGTAGCGGTAAGGTTGCGTGATGTCCCAGAACTTTAAATACGTAAAAACCTGCATTATCGCATCTTTATTGGTCGGATGTGCGCCCGCCCCGAAGCCGTGGTCTTCCGATGAAACCCAGCGCGAAAAAGTACCGACCGTTTCGGCGAAAGCGTCGAATTCTCACCACCACGAGGCGCCGCATGGGGGCACGCTGGTGATGTTGGGCGACCATGTCGGGCATGTGGAGCTGGTTCTGGATACGGAGTCGGGCGTGCTGACCGCCTACGTGCTGGATGGAGAAGCGGAACGGCCGGTGCGGATTGGCATGCCCGCGCTCCGGCTCGTGATTTCACCCGACTCGAGAGAGTCGTTTCCGCTCGAACTGTCGCCGGTAGCGGACCCCCTGTCCGGCGAAACGGCGGGCGACACCTCCGTGTTTCGCATCGAAGACGAGCGATTACAAGGACTTGCGCAGTTCAGGGGGTCGCTGCAGGCGATTGAAATCCGAGGCATAACGCTGGCCGACGTGGCGTTTTCGTTTCCCGAAGGCAACGAATAAGCCGAGGGAAGGCCCGCATGCGTTGCGAGGTCGATTTGCGGTACGATTCGCGCCGAATCTCGAGGTGCGCAGGCAACATGGATTCATGGATTCAAGGAGTACTTCGCCGTGAGGAAGCATACCCTGTCTGGAACAACGACACGACTCATTATCGGGGGCTGGTGCGCCCTTTTCGGGCTGGTGTCCCCCTTGCCCGGTATTGCGGAAGACGACGCGACGAAATCCGGCAGGCAGGAAATCCAAGGCGCGCCGCTCGATGCGCCGGTGGATTCGGGCGGCGCACCCGGCGGCGCGCCGCAGGGGCAAACCCTGGGCCGTGCGCTGCCGCAATCGTCGCTTGATCTGGTCGAGCAATTGGAGGCCGGTTCGAAGAAAGATCCCCTCCACTTCGAGAAGACCAAGGACGGCAAATACCTCAAGGTCACTTTCAACGCGCTTGGCAGTTACAACTACGAAGTGCCGGATCCGGACGCGATCCTGGCCAGCCCCGACCCGACCAAACCGATTAAGGACCAGATTCCCGCGAAGATCAAGGAGCTCGACAAACAGAAGGCGGTGGTGGTGGGATTCATGGTGCCGGTGGAAGTCGATAACAAGGGCGGCGTGAAGTCGTTCGCGCTCACCCAGAACCAGATGTATTGTTGCTTTGGCGTGCCGCCGGGCATGAACGAGTGGATCATGGTGAACGTCGAGGGCCAGCCCGCCCAATATACCGCGGACCTGCCCGTCGCGGCGTTCGGCACGCTCGAGGTCGGCGAAGAGATCGAAGACGGCTACGTGATGAGCGTGTACCGGATGAAATGCGAAAGTGTGATGGACGTCCGCGAACTGCTCAAACAGGCCAAGGCGGAACCGTGATGCCCCGGATTCGGTGCGTGGCTACGGTGCGGGTGTGAGAAGACCTCCGACGATTGCAGACCCGATCCGTCCCAATGCCGCCGCTTGCGACCAACGCCTGTCAGCCGACGGCGCCCCTGCTCGCGTCATTGCCATTGCGCGCCGTTCCCTCGTACTTCTCCGAGTGACGTCCCGGCGCCAGGTGCGCCCCGTCGCGCACCGCTTTACCCGCGCATGAGCGTCGATATCGTCATCGTCAGCTTCAACACGCGCGACTTGCTGCGCGCGTGTCTCGACTCGGTTCGCGCGCACGGCGCCGGCGTGCCCAATCTCCGCACGATAGTTGTCGACAACGGCAGTTCCGACGGATCGCCGGATCTGGTGCGCCGCGAGTACGAGGAGGTTTGCCTTGTCCCGCTGGATCGAAACCTCGGTTTTGGCGCCGCTAACAACCGCGGCATGCAAGTCGGCAGCGGGGACTACCTCCTGTTTCTGAACTCCGACGCCGAGTTGACCGTGGGCGCACTTGGCACGCTTGTGGAATTCCTCGAACGCCACCCCCGGTGCGTGGCCGTGGGCCCGCGACTCGAGTATCCGGACGGCGGATTTCAGCCTTCGTGCCGTCGATTCCCTACCTTGCTGCGGGGATTCTGGAACACGGCGGGCCTGCACCGCCGCCTGCCGCGCGCGTTTCGGCGCCTGCACAGTTGGTTGACGGAACGCGAGCATGTGCCCGGCGCAAAGGTGGACATGGTGTCGGGCGCCTGTTTTCTGGTCCGACGTTCGTACATCGAGTCCATCGGCGGGTTCGATGAAAACCTTTTTCTGTACGAGGAGGAACTGGACATTTTTCTTCCGGCCCGCCGCCGCGGATACGACGTGTGCTACTGTCCGGACGCACGGGTCATTCACCATCATGGCGCCAGCTCCGGCGAATTCCAAGGGAGCGACACGTCGCTGTACCACTTGTTCCGCAGCAAGTACTACGCGTTCCGAAAGCATTACGGGGCGCCGGTCGCCGCGCTGGCGTTCGCCTCCGACTACGCCGTATTTCTCGCGTCCATTGTCGTAAACCGGCTCCGCGGGACACCCACGTCCGCCGGGCGACATGCAGGGCTGTGCAGAAAGGGCTATCGCGGTTCCTTCGATTGATGGTCGACTTGCGGCGCCGTCCCTACCCTTCGGCCAGCTTCAGTCCAATAATCCCGAGGATGATGAACGCCAAGCACGCCACCCGGAACGGGTTGGTCGATTCGCCCAGCAACAGAACCCCCAGCGTAGCCGTGCCCACCGCCCCGATACCCGTCCATACTGCGTACGCCGTCCCGATTGGCAGGGCGCGCACGGCGACCGCCAACAACCCTATGCTTACGGTCATCGCCGCGAGCGTGAGGGCGGAAGGCCCGAGCCGGGTAAAGCCGTGCGTGTACTTCAATCCGATCGCCCAGCCTACCTCGAAAAATCCCGCAAGGAACAAGATGCTCCACGCGATCGATGAGTTTCTCGTTACGTCCATGCCGCCATCCCGCGCTTATGTGCCGAGTCTTGCCAATTCGTCCGGAGACAGGGCGCGCGAGTGGATGCGCAGGTCCTTCATCGCGCCGTTAAAGTAGTCGTGCATGCCAAAACCGATCCGCAGCGGTTTGTCATTGGATACGTCGAAGTCCGAGGGATTGAAGGGACCCGACTTGGCCGCTTCACGGCCGTCGACGTACAGGCGCAGTTCGCCGCCTTCCCGCACCGCCGCGAGGTGCCGCCAACCCGGTTCCAGCGCATAGTCATGCGTGACGGCTTTCCCCGCCTCGATGCTGTAGACCCGGCCGGACGGCAGAGTCCCGCAGAATAACCGGCCCTGATATACAGCCATCGTCCACGCGCGGCGGTACGTCACGTCCGGTGTCGTATCGAGTTGACCGGTGAGGGCCCACGCGCCGTCGCCGTCATAGCGGTACACCTGCGCAAGCGGCAGCGTGCCCGCGTAGAGTTTGCCGTTGTACACCGCCATGCCCATTACTTCTTTTTCTTCGCCGAGTTGGCCCGCGTTTTCCCAACCCATCTGCCCATCGAACCGGTACACGCGCCCGCTCGGCCACGTGCCGACGTACATCTCGCCTTCGACCGACATGAACGAATAGGTCTGCGTGGTGTCCGCGGGCGTGCCGCAGTCCTCCCATTCCTCGCCGCCGACGTAACGATATACGCCGCCGAAATGTTCGTCGTAGCCGGAACCGTAGAGATGACCGCGCCAGACCGTTAATGCTTCCATCCGTCCGCCGGGGTGCCCGCAGTAGGTCCACGTCGTGCCGCCGTCGTACCGAAATAACCCCGCGGGCGCGTACAGCGACGACGCATACAGTTTTCCCTTGTAGACCGCCAGGCCCATGATCGCTTCGCGGTCGGGCAGCCCGCCGCAGTCCGTCCATTTCGCGCCGCCTTCGTACCTGAACACGCGCGCACCGGGGATTTCGTTTTCGGATTCGGCCAACGACGATCCGCGGGAACGGTAATGCGACGCCGCGGCATACAGCGCGCCGTCGAGTTCCGCCATCGACATCACCGAGTTCGAGGGGTGCGGCGAGCCGCAGTCTTCCCACTCCGTTCCGCCTTGGTAGCGGTAGACGCGACCGGATTCGTCTTTGCCGGTTTCGAAGGTGCCCGCGTACAGATCGCCCTTGTGCACGCACAGCGCAAATACGCACACGGCATTGCCCGGTTTGCCGCAGTCCGTCCACGCGGGATCGAGCTTGCCGTTGTCGATGCCGAAGAACACGTTGCGCCAGTTGCACTGCGACGACGTGACGCCGGCGTAGTTCATCAGCCCGAAATTAATCCCGCGGCGCGCCGCGGGATCGTACTTGCAGAGGATGTCGCCGAGGACGTGATCGAGGACGGCTTCGGTGCGCACCTTTGCGCTGATGGTGAAATCGTTTGCTCCGAGGTTCAGCCCGGGCGTGTGGGGAACTTCGATGTGGGCGAAGCGTCCGTCGAACCACCCCGCTCCATCCCTGAACCGCACGCCGCGCGCGTCGCCGTCGTGTCCGTTCCCCGACACGTCGCGCGCGTCCTCTGTCAACGGCCAGTGGGCAATGAATTCGTCATGTGTTGGCATTTTCAGTCCCTTTCCACGAAGTCAGGTATTTCTTCGCGCAATTCGTCGCCCTTGCGGTGACATGCGCACGAACCCCGATTATACTGACGCGAACCTTGTTTGGCATGCCTATAATCGAGGAGTCTCGCGATGCGCCCCGGCACCTTCTTCACATCGCTTGCGCCACTTCGGCTCGCCGTTTCCGTATTCGCGCTCGAGCCCGGCCCCCAGTGGACCGCGCTGTTCGACGGCGAATCGCTCGAAGGCTGGCACATCAGCGAAACCTGCGAACACGGCGATACGAGAGGATGGAGCGTCGTCGACGGCACGATCGAGGGCACGCAGGACAAGACCGGCAACGGGGAATCATACTTACCGACAGAGACTACGGCGACTTCATTCTCGAGATCGAAGTAAACCCGGATTGGGGTCTGGACAGCGGCATCTTTCTGCGCAGCACCGAAGACGGCAAACGCTACCGGATCATGATCGATTACTACGAGGGCGGAAACATCGGCGGCGTGTACGGCGAAGGCATTGACGGCTTTATTATTCGGCAAGAGGATTACGCGAAGTATTACCGGAAAGGCGAGTGGAACCAGTGGGTCATTGCGGTGACTGGCAATGCCCCCGCCATCTGTTATCGCCCTGTCTTCTGTTATCGCCCAGCCATCTGTTATTACTTCGTCTGTTATTATCGTCACGACATCTGTTATCACCCCGTCTGCTGTTATCGTCCCGTCTTCTAATATCGCCCTATCATCTGTTATCGACCCGCCTTCCGTTATCGCCCTGTCTTCCGTTATCGCCCTGTCTTCTGTCATCCCGACCGAAGGGAGGGATCTGGCTCCGCGAGAATTCTTCATGCTTACCCAGATCCCTCCCTTCGGTCGGGATGACAGAAGGAGACGTTTCGGGATGACAGAAGGAGACGTTTCGGGATAACGGAGGGACCATCCCGGAAGAGTACGAGGCACTGTATCGGCAACGCTACGAGGGCCATTTCGAGACGATATGAATGGACACGCCGAGATGACAGCCCTAATGCTACACTCAGTTCGCTACGCTACACTCGGTCCCCTACACTCCGTCCCCGGAATTCTCTGGGCCTAACCCGCATTTCTCACCAGTCGCCCCCGATGCCCGGTCGACTGGTGAGAAATGCTCTGGGGACAGCATAGGAATGAATCGGGTGAGAATTCTTCACACCAACAGCTTGTTCTGCCCTGACACGGCATAATGGTATGTGCTGTACGAAGTTGTATCCTTCATTGGCCGCGGGTGTGAAACATCCGGGCTAACCAATTTCTCTCCCGCCCTTAACGCTGCGCAAATCTACTGCGCTTAGAGTCTTCACGTGAGTCACAACTTGTCGGCCTTTCCCCGAGGCTTCCGTGGGACTAAATCCGCCACATCCCGATGCTCCGACCAACCCACGGAAGCCCCTTCCTTTGGACCTTAGCGGCAGGTGCCGTACGCATTACGACGATCGCTCGGTCATACCGGAATCGAAAGGTAGGGAGTCATGACGGGCTACGTGTACGAACTGTTCGGCGTGTGGTGGGTATTCTGGGAGAGTCGCGCCCCGGGACCGATCCACATGAAAGGGCCGTACCGAACGCGCGACCAGGCAGAAGCCGCCCTCCAGGGCGAAGCGGGCGCGCGCACGGGCCCCGTCACTTCAGTCCGTACTTTTTGATCTTATATTGAAGGGTAGTCCGCTTGAGGCCGAGGTGTTCGGCCGCCTTGGTCTTGTTCCAGTGGAAGCGGTCGAGTGCCGCGGCGATCATGTCGCATTCGAGTTGATCGGTGCGTTCGACGAGCGAGGCGGTCTCGGGCAGCGCGTTCTCGTCTGGCTCGAGTTCTTCCTGCAGGTAGTACATGTCCGCGGGGATTTCGTCGCGTGTGACCGTAGTCCCCTCGGCCAGCACGACCGCGCGTTCGAGCACGTTCTCGAGTTCCCGCACGTTGCCCGGCCACGGATATCGCATCAAAAAGGCCATCACGTCGTCGTCGACGTCGGTCACCTCTTTGTTCAATTCGTAGCTGAATTTGCGCAGGAAATGATCAATCAGCGCCGGAATGTCATCTGGACGCTTGCGCAACGGCTCGACCTTGAGCGAAAACACGTTGAGCCGGTAGTAGAAGTCTTCGCGGAACGTGCCCGCCTGAATCGCCTCGCGCAGATCGCGGTTGGTGGCGGCGACGATGCGGACATCGACCTTCACCGTCTGCGTGCCGCCGACGCGCTCGAATTCACCCTCCTGAAGCACGCGCAGGAGCTTGGTCTGGATGTTCCCGTCAATCTCGCCGACTTCGTCGAGAAACAGGGTGCCGGTATGCGCGCGTTCGAACCGTCCGATGCGCTGGGTGACGGCCCCCGTGAACGCGCCCTTCTCGTGGCCGAACAGTTCGCTCTCGAGGACCCCCGGCGCCAGGGCGGCGCAGTTCAACGCGACGAACGGCCTGTCCTTTCTCGGGCTGGCCTCGTGCACCGCGCGCGCCACCAACTCCTTCCCGGTGCCGCTTGGCCCCGTGATCAACACCGAGCTGCGGCTCGGCCCGATCTTCTCGATCATCTTCAGGAGTTGTTTGGTCTCCTTGCTGTAGCCGACGATCGGTCGTTCCGGCGCGGGACTGAAGGGACCCTTGCCACCTTCGTAGTGGCGCGTCGGGCGTTCACCCACGATCTTGTCGACTTTCAGTTCGATTTCTTCAAGACGGAACGGCTTGGCGACAAAGTCCCGCGCGCCGAGGCGCATCGCCTCCACCGCAGTCTCGATCGTGCCGTACGCGGTCACGATGATGACCGGGCTGTCAAAATCGCTGGCCCGCGCCGCGCGTAGTAAATCCATGCCGTCGCGGCCGGGCATCTTGAGGTCGGTGATGACTACGTCGAAGGCTTGCCGCCGGACCAGTTCGATGCCTTTTTCGCCGTTCGTGGCGGTGAGGACATCGAAGCCCCGCTCCCGGAAAGCGCCTTCAAGAATTTGGCGCATCCCGGGCTCGTCGTCGACAACGAGCATTTGACGACGAGCGCCCTTCGTATCCACATGATTCTCCCTACGCGATCCCAAGTTCACTTTACCATCCGAAAACTACTGCGTCAAATACAGAAATACGCTATTTATACGAATAATACGGAGGGGTGGCCGCGCATATTCGAGCATTCTTGGCAGCCGATCGACCAAATCCGCTACTCTCCAAAAAGTCTCTTGAATGCGTCGGCGCCTTCCTCCGGCTTGGGAAGAGTCGATTCGCCAAAGAGCGAACCGAACGCGTCGCGGGCTGAGGCTGCGCGATCGGCGTGCGGTTCGGGTGCGCCGACCACTTTGAATTCAAACTCGTCGCAGAAGTTCGCGCCTTCTTTGTCCGCGACCCAGTCGGTTGTCGGGATCGCGCATTGATTGTGGTAGGCGGGATTGTAGTGCCGGCAATTCAGGCAGCAGTGAAGATAGGCGGAGCACTGCTCGCAGTATTCCTTGACGCCGGGAGTCTTCACATCGGCGACCCATTCCGCTCCGCACCGGTGACACGTTCGCATCGAGGCGCCAACCTTCTACTGCAAGTATCGTCCGCTCATGAGTGAACTCAGCCTACGGCCTTGGGGAAGATTTGTCAATCGAGGTGTGCGTGTGTTTCCATCATCGGGCCTGTGACGTGGCGCACCGTCTGGTTGCCCTGGACGCTCGGGGCGGGTAGGATGTTTGCGTTCGCGGACCGGCTCGAGCGCCGGGCCATCAACCAGGAATCGAGGGACGCATGGTAGACCCTGAACTGCTCAAGATACTCGTGTGCCCGGAAAACAAGACACCGGTCGCCTTGGCCGATGACGCGCTGGTAGCCAAGGCCAACGCGGCCATTGAGGGGCGCACGCTGAAGAACCGCGCCGGAGAGACGATCGAGGAACGAATCGACGCCGGGCTCGTACGGGAGGACCGCGCGTACATGTATCCGATTCGCGACGATATCCCAATCATGCTTATCGACGAAGCGATACCGCTGAATCAGTTGTGAGCGACGAGGAACGGAAAGGCGGGCAAGGCGAGGGCGGACCCGAAAGGCGGTATGTGGTAGGCCGATAAGGGGGACTTCAGGCGCGAGAAGCAAAGTAAGGTTTCCTTATGGTCGATACCCTGCGAAATCGAAGAACTTTCTTGAAGGCGCTGGGCGCCACAGGGCTTTCGCTTGCCGCCCCGTTTCCCTCGCGTGCGGAGGCGGGACCGACGCGCCCCAACTTTGTCGTGATCTTCGTGGACGATCTGGTGTATCGCGCGGTAGGATACAACAATCCCGTCGTAAAGACGCCGAACCTTGATGCCTTGGCCCACGACGGCATCATTTTCAACTACGCGTATGTCGCATCGCCCATCTGCGTGGCGAGTCGCGCGAGCATCATGACCGGTCTGTTCCCGCAACAGCACGGCTCGGTCGCACTGGACGCAACGGGGTTCCGGCAAAACGTGGTCGAGCGGAAGCGGTACCGCACCTTTGCGCAAGACCTTGCCGACGCCGGTTACGTCACCGCATATTGCGGCAAGTCGCACCTCGGCAGTCCGCTCGACTACGGGTTCACCACCGGCGCGGAACACAAAGCCTATGACGACCAGGACACCTTCGCCGCGGCGGGCGAGTTCCTTCAAGCGCAGCGTGGCAAGAGCGATCCGTTCCTGCTGTGGGTCGCACCCAACCAGCCGCACGTTCCGCTGTTGCCCGCTCAGGAATGGCTTGATCTATACCGGGGGGCTGCGATCCAGGTCGATCCCAACTTTGAGGAGGAACCGCCTGACGGCAGCATCTACAACCAGGGCAGGCCCGGCGAACGGTATTACCGTGATTCGGGGTACAAGCGCAATTACAAGGACCTGCCGGCGGGCCCGCCGCGATCGCAGGAGGAAATGTACCACTTCATCCACGCTTACTACGCGACGATTTCGCATTTGGACCATCAGATCGGAGTATTCATCAAGCATCTCAAGGAATCGGGGCTGTACGAGAACTCGCTGATCTTTTTCCTGGCGGACAATGGGTATCACCTCGGCAATCACGGACTCGGCAATAAAATCACCATGCACGAGGAATCGGTGCGCGTGCCGATGTTCGTGCACGGGAGTGCGCTCGCCACGCGCGGCGTTCGCGCGAACGCGCTCGTATCGACCGTCGACATGTACCCCACGCTCCTCGATCTCGCCGGCATCAAACCGCCGGATCAGCTCGCCGGCGTCTCGCTGAAGCCGGTGCTCGAAGACCCCCGCGCACAGGTCCGCGAATACGTCGCCAGCGAATGCGTCGGTGTCGGCGGCACGGTGGGGCAGGGCCACCGCATGGTCCGCACCTTGGACTGGAAGTACGTGTTGACCGACATCAACGAAGAGGCCTTGTTCGACGAAACGGTCGACCATTACGAAATGAGAAATGTCGCCGACAGTGGGATGAACAGGGCGGTTCTGCAAACTCTTCGCAAAAACATGGCGGAATGGATGGACCGCGTCGGCGATCAACACAAACGCCCGCCGGACGCATAGCGCCAACAGCCGTTTCCACCAACTGTAATTTCCCCTCCCGTCTGCGATATCCTATTCCATTTAAGCGCGTACCGGATTTGGCCGCCAAGTGCGGCAGCCGGAATTCGGCGAATGCGCATAGGGGACGGCGAAGGTATCACCGATTCCCGATCGACCGGTTCTGAACCAGCGAGTAACCCTTGCAAGTACCAATAGTTACAAGTTTACGCGAACTCGACCCGGCGCCCAGGCGATTTCTGCTGTTCATCGTGTTCAACGTCATTTCCTGGCAGAACATCGTCGGGCCGACGCTGATCCTTTTTGCGCGTTCGCTCGACATGCCGCCGTCGTGGATCGGATTCCTGATCTCGTTTATGCCG
>BTUX01000038.1:0-23327 GCA_045863315.1 Candidatus Hydrogenedentota bacterium
CATGGACCAGTTTCTCGCTCCTTGAGGCCATTACGCAGCAGTTTGGTCTGCAGCCGCAGACGCGGTCCTTTGTGGCGTATATGGAAGCGCTGTATCAGTACCTGTTGGCCACGCGCAATCGCATCAATACCTTGATCATCGACGACGCCCAAAACCTCAACAAGCGGGGCCAACTGGAATTGCTGCGGCTGGTGCAAAACCTCGAGACGCCGCAGCACAAACTGCTCAATCTGGTGCTGTTTGCGCAGCTCGAATGGATGCACATTCTGCGCGCCGCCCCCAATTTCGAACAGCGCGTGAGCACCACCTACACGATCGGTCCCATTGGATTTGACGACACGGCCAACCTGATCCAGTTCCGGCTGCGCCAGGCCGGGGCAGGTGAACGCGGGCCGGTATTCGATGACGGGGCCGTTCGCATCATCCACGCTTACGCTGACGGAAGCCCGCGCATCACGGTAACGCTGGCGCGCAACGCGTTATTGCTGGCCTATCAACTGCGCACCCGGCACATCGGACAGGCCATCATGCTGCACACGATTCAGCGGACCACGATGCCCGACAGCGAAGGCAGAGCGCGCGTGGCGAACGCGATTGCCGCGCTCGAAGGCGAAGCCCCGGTAAAACCGGCCTTCGACATCGTCGCGCCGCCGGCGCAGTCGGCGACCCCGGCGACCCCGGCGGCGCAGGCGCCGGCACCCGTGCGCCGCGCATCCAACGCCCACGCCCAGCGCGCAAACAACATGTTGCTCAAAGCGGTCCGTTCACATCCCGATCGGCCCATTTCGTAAACCCGATGACAAACGACAAGACAGAGCCGGAACCGGCGAATGGGGCACGCGGCCCACAGGAAATCCTGGGCGACGTCGATCGTGTCCAGTCGAATTTCACCAAAGGCCTCGAAAACGATCCCCGGCTTGCGAGCGGAATTCCTCCGAGCCAGCGCGGAACCGACATTGAATTCATCCAGATGAGCGGACTCGTCCGCGGCCCCGTTGAAACCAAACCGCCGGTACCGCCTTCGCCGGTCGATCTGGACGCGTCGAAACCGGTCAGCTTTTTCGAAAAGGGCGTGGCCGATGTCGACGCGGATATGGCGCCCGGCTCCATCGAGGATCACGAAGTAGCGCACCTCGCGATGCAGCCCGGGGCGTCCATGAATGGCGCGATGCGGCATCTGCGAACCATTATCGACGATCTGACCCGAGATGCGCCGGCAATCCAGACGGATCCTGAATTGATGGCATCACTGGATGCCGCCGCGGAGCCGTCGCGCCCGGCTACGTCGACCGACGCCGCGCCAACCTCTGTCAGCGCGACGCCGGTGCATGAGGTCGAGACAAAAAACTCCGTGGACGGGGACGATGTCTCGACTGCGCCCGACACCCCCGTCGATTTGGGCGATGCCGCGCCGGCGTATGCCGTCGGTCAGGCCGCAGAATTGTCGCAGCCCAATGTCGCGTGTCAAGACACGGATATGGGACCGACAACTCGGTCTGGCGATGACACTCCGCGGGAAAGCGCCCGTCCTCCGGAACCGACACGCATTTCCACGCTTGCGGAAGCGGGACAGTTACTCGGCGCGCTTGATTCGGAAGCGGATTTTCCGCCGCAGAGTTTGTTCGAAGACACCGGGCCCTCCCGCCTGGACGAAGCCCCGCCGAAAATCGCTCCCCGAGAGGCTGCGGCCGACGAAGACCTTGCCGGTTTGGCGCGTGCCGCGGCGACGGAGGCACCGAGACGGCGGCGCCGGCGGCCGCGTCCGAACAAGGCGATCCGATTGATGCTTCGCATGGCGGCGGGCCTGCTCGTCGCCGTCGGCTTAGCCTGGGGCGGCCTGGCGGGATACCGTTACGCGAACGTGGCGATGGCGAGTCCCGCAAGGCTGTTCTACGAAGCGGAGCGAGCGGCCGCCAAAGGCGACTACCGCCGCGCGTCCGAGTTGTACGCACAGTTCGCGCAACAAAACCCGGGCGATCCGCGCCGCGCCGAAGCCCAGTTTGCCGCAGCATTCGCGCTCCAGTTGGTTAAGCCCGGTTCGCGCGACGCGCAACTCGAGATCACGAGAAAAGCGCTGGAACTCTTCGAGACTTTCCGCAAGGAGAATCCGGCACATCCGAAAACGGCCCGGGCCGAGACCATCATGGGGCGGCTGCTCTACGACTCAGGAAAATATGCGGAGGCCATCGAGCTTCTTCGCAATCCCGAGCTTCGTCTGAAGGACCCGGTAGCCGCCGTGCCGGCGCTGCGAACGCTTGCCCGGGCCTACGCGCAATTGGGCGACGAACAGGCCGCGCGCTCGTATTATCTCCAGTCCGTCGGCGCGCAGGACAATCACAGTCCCGACGTCGACTACGCGGAACTGGGCTCCCTGTATCACACGCTCGCCGAGCGCGAAACCGATCCGGACAGACGAATCGAGTTGGAGAAGCTCGCGATCGAGTACTGGGAGCACGCGCTGCAGACGCCGGGCATCGATCCGTCGAGCAAACAGATTCTTCGCTCGCAGGTTTCGGTGCTGCGCGAGCACTTGATGTCCGAGCCCGGCATGGCCCCCGCGATGGAAGCGCTGGAGGAAGCCGAACTTCTGGATTCGATGCCGATCAGCGAATTGAAGGAACACGCCGGTGCGGATGAAACCGTGGAGGAAGGGCCGCCTGAGACGCCGGGCGCGTCGGCCGCGGTCGAGCCAGAGCCGGTCAGCCGTAACGTCTACGTTGTGCAAAAAGGGGACGCGCTCAGCGTTATCGCGGCCAATCACGGGGTGACGTTGGACGCGGTCATGGAAGAGAACGGTTTAACGGATTCGAACCTGTTAATCGGCCAGCGGCTAATCATACCGGCCACCGCGCGGTAGCCGGTCATGCCCAGCCGCGAAACCAACGGGACACATGTCCGCGGGAGACAGCGGTGATACAACGGAAGTCGGTGCTCGGGGGGGTGCGGTACATCGCGATCGGTCTGCTGCTGTCGATTGCGATACCCGCCTTTGCGGCGGACCTGCTGCCCGAGACCCAGGACCCTGGCGTGATCATGCCGGGCGACCTGGTGTTTGTGGACGTGTACCGCCGGCCCGAAATGTCAGCAACCACCCAGGTGGATGCCAGTGGCGACATCAGCCTGCCGTTCGTGGGCAGCGTGAGGATCGCCGGGCTGAACGAAATCGAGGCCACCGAACGGGTGACGACGGCGCTGAGCGGCGTGCTGAGAAACCCTCGCGTGCGGGTATCGAAGAGCGGGCCGGCGTTCGGCATGGGTTACCGCACGCAGGAAATGAAGACGGAATTATTGCCGCTGCAGAACTCGAGCGCGGCGTCGCTCAAACAGGCGCTCTACGGAATGACCTCGGAAGGCGGGACCATCGGTTACGACGAGAGTACCAACACCTTGATCATCACCGACACGCCGGCGGCCATTCAGAACATGCTGTCGGTCGTGGCGCGCCTGGACCAAATGCAGAGCCAGCTTACTCAGGTGCGGATCGAAGCCAAGATCGCCGAGGTGAAAGTAGGCGCGATGAAGGAATTGGGCGTGCGCTGGTTTGTGCAGGGCGGTGAAGTGAACGGCGGGTATTATCCCCTGGGCTCGCAGGACGTCGGAATTAACGCGCTGAAAGGGGACTCGGCGTCGCCGATCAATAACGAAATCATCAGCACGCAGAACGGAAACAACAGCGCCTTCAACAACTTGGTTAGACGTTTTGTCGACGAGCCGAGTTTTGACCGCCGGATGAACATTCCCGTGCAGATTCCCAAAACCGGCCAACTATTTCTCGGGCTGTTGAACGAGCACATCGATCTCGGGGTGCTGCTGGACGCGCTGGTAGCGGACAACAACGCGGAGTTGCTCGCCAGCCCGAACATCCTCACGGTCAACCACAAGAAGGCGGAAATCAAGATGACCGACGAGTTCCCATACACGGAATTCGGGACGGAGGTTTCCGGCCGGGCGCACTTTTCCACCAAGTTCCTCGATCTCGGGATCAAGATGATTGTCACCCCCCACGTGCACCATGACGAAAGGGGGGCGTACGTAAAACTCGAGCTGGAGCCGGAAGTGTCGTTTCCAACGGGATCGAACAACGGAGTTCCCATTCGATCGGTCCGCAGTTATCGAGGCGAGTCGAACGTGCGGGACGGACAGACCCTGGTCGTCGGCGGCATCTATCGAAACGATCTGCGCCATGTGGAGCAGCGCGTGCCGGTGCTGGGCGACGTGCCGGTGCTGGGCGCCTTGTTCAAACGGACGGAAAAGACGCGTTCCCAGACGGAACTCATGGTGTTCCTGACGCCAACGGTGCACGACACCCCCGAAAGTGTCACGTGGGACCGTATGCTCGATATTACGGCGAACTCCGAGATTGTCGGCCCAGCGATCGCGACGTCCCTGTCGCGCAACGAGGCCCGGAGGCAGTAGCCATCCCATGGCGATGGAATCGGCACTCGAGCGGGCGGCGTCGCAGGCGGGACGCGAGAACCAATTACGGTTCGTCCTGAACATCGCGGCGCGTCACTGGCGCCTCGTCCTCGCCTGCGCCGTGCTCGGGTCGATCCTGTATGGCGCGTACGGCCTGTACGCGTTCAAGAAACGGCCCCGGTACGTGGGGACTTCTATGCTTATCGTCCGCCAGTCGCCTTGGGAGCGAGAGCTGTTGCGAGACGTAGGGGGAAAACCGCTGTTCCCTTCGTCACCGCAGGCGCTGGTTGATCGGGTGAGCCGACGCGGCGTAGCGGAGGATCTCACGCGGGCGCTGATTCAGCAAAGCATCGCCGAGGGGGGGCCTGCCGCGGGATTGGCGACGGAGGCGGAATTTGCGGCGAAAGTGGCCGAAATCGAGGGAATGTTGACGATTGAGCCCCTCCCGGAAAGCGGAATGATCCGTATTACGGTCACGTCGGACTCGCTCGAAGAGGCGCAGCGCGTGGCGGAGTCCGGCGCCCGGGTGTTCATCGACCGAAACCGCCGGTTCCTTTCCGAAGAGGAAGAAGACACCCACCGCTTCGTCGTTGGAAAGGTCGATGAAATCCGCGCGCAACTGGACGCGGCGGACAATTCGCTGTGGCAGTACCGCAAGGACATGGGCTTTCGCACGAAAGACCAGGTCTCGAACGAGATGCAGAAGCTGACGCAGGAGGTGATCAACGCGGAGACCACGCAGGAGGAAGTCAAGGCGAAGATGGCGAACATCGAAGCGCAGCTCCGCGCCAAGAACGAAGAGCTGCCGCTGTCGATCGGGCAGGTGCCCGACGAAGTCGTGTCGCAACTGATCGCCGAATTGAACGAACTTCACCGCGAACGCATCCAACTCTCGGTGATTTGGCAGCCAAACCAGGGGCCCTTGGCGGAAATCGAAGAGGAAATCCGGGAGAAGGAACAAGCCATTCTCGCCGCATTGAAAGAAGTCGATGCGG
Organism: Candidatus Hydrogenedentota bacterium; assembly: GCA_045863315.1. GTDB lineage: Bacteria > Hydrogenedentota > Hydrogenedentia > Hydrogenedentales > SLHB01 > JABWCD01. Next base: position 5,412 of record BTUX01000038.1, read on the forward strand.
GATCACGCGGAGGCCGGAACCTGCTGGAAGACCGGCGCAGCCTGCGCGAACAGTACATGGGCCTGCAATTGCAGATGACGTCGCTCGACATCGCGATCGCCACGAACCGAAAACTTCTGGTTGAACTCGAAAACATGATTCCGGATCTCGCGGAGAAGGACAAGGAGTATCAGAACCTGGTCCGGGAGACGGACCAACTCCGCGGCCAACTTACGGCGCTGCTCGACAAGGAGTTCCAGATATCGACGGGCCTTCGGCGCGAACAGGGCCACCTGGAGCGCCAGGGCCCCGCCACCGCCGCGGAACTCGCGTCCGACCACCAAGTGAAACCGTGGTTCAGTTTTGTGATAGGCGGTTTCATCGGCATTGTGGTGGGGTTTGTACTGGCGGTTATGTTTGAGATGAGCGACACTTCGATTCGCTCAATCGAAGACGTCACGGAGTACCTGGGACTTGAGGTGATTGGGACGATTCCCCAAATGCGGTTCGGGCGGGCGAAAGGCCGGTTCCGGGGCGACTATGTGGCCATGACGGACCGGGACCAAGTCGATGCCTGCATTGTAACCCAACACGATCCGAAATCGCCGATATCGGAAGCGTATCGCACGCTGCGGACCAACCTGCAACTTTCGACGCTCATGCTGAAGCCCAAGAGCATCATGGTGACCAGCGCGGTCCCCGGCGAGGGAAAGACCACCACGGCAGTCAACATGGCCGTGACGTTCGCAGACAGCGGCATGCGGGTGCTGATTGTGGACACCGATTTGCGTCGGCCGCACGTGCATCACGTGCTGCGTATAGAACGGGGTCCCGGTCTGGCGGACGTGTTGCGGGAAGGGTTCGACGTGCATTCCGTCATCCGGCCCACGCGCGTCGAGAACCTATGGACCATATCGAGCGGGCGTGTCCCGCCGAACCCTTCGGAACTGATCGGGTCGGAACGCATGCGCCGGCTGATGGCCCAACTCGAGGCGGAATTCGACATGGTCATTTGCGACGCGCCTTCGATGCTGGTTGTGACCGATCCGGTCCTGCTCGCCCGCGAGGTGGATACCGTCGTGATGGTGTTGTCGGTCAAGTATGCGCGGCGGGAAACGGTGTTGCGCGGAAAGAAGCTTCTCGAGACGGCGCGCGCACATGTCGCCGGCGCGGTGCTGAACGGGCTCGAAGCCACGCGGCGTCATTACTACTACTATTACTACTACTACGACGAGGCGTCGTCGCGCCGCCGCAAACGCTGGTACCACATCTAGCCCGGATTTTTCACACCCACGCGCGTTGGAGGATACGACATTGTACAGTGCGCGCCGTTATGCATCGTCGCCGCGCGGCACGGCAGAACAGATGGTGGGTGTGAAAAATCCTCACCAGAATCACTCCCATGCTTTCTCCAGAGCATTTCTCGCCAGTCGCCCCCCCGTCAACGGGGGGCGACTGGCGAGAAATGCGGGCTAGCCCGGTACGGATCCCATGGCCCTTTTTAATCGCACCGACTATCAGATCGGCCGCGGCGAAACCGCGGAAAGCCGCATGGAATTCCCGTTCCTCGCGGCATTCATGCTCGCCTCGGCGTTGGCCTTGCTCCTTGTCCACGGCTATTTTCAGAACCTGGCCATCACGCTGGCGCTCACGATAAGCATGGTCATATTCGGGTTGACCGTGTTGCGCGTGGATTTGGGCGTCTTCTTTCTGGTCGTGGCGATGCTGCTGTCGCCCGAGATCGATGCGGGGAAAGTCGGGATCGGCAATCGCGCACTCAATGTGAGATACAACGACGGGCTCATCATCGTCGTGTTCATCGGCGTGCTCGTCAAATGCGCCTTCGAAGGCCGCCCGTCGCTGTGGCTGCCCAATCCCGTGAATCCGGGCATTGTGCTGTACTACGGCGTCTGCTTGTTGTCAACGATGTACGCCTATCAGCGCTCGCTTCCGCTGTTCGATTCGCAGGAGTCGTTCTTCACGTTGTTGAAAATGGCGGAGTTCTACATGATCTTCGTCCTGGTCGGAAATGCGATCCGCAGCTACCGGCAAATACGACAACAACTCGTCGTGTTTTTTGTGGTCGCCGCCATCGTGTCTTGCTATGCGCTGTACACGCGATTCTTCACCGGCATGGAGCGTGTGAGCGCGCCATTCGAACAAGGAGGCACCGAACCCAACACGCTGGGGGGATATCTTGTGTTGGTCATGTGCGTCGCGGCGGGCCTGTACACGCAGGCCCGGTCTGCGCGCGCGCGCTTTTGGACGCTCGGCATGGCGCTCCTTGCCTTTTTGCCGTTCCTTTTTACGCTGTCTCGCGCATCCTACCTTGCCTTTCTTGCCGGCATTCTGGCGCTGGGATTGGCGGCGCGCAATTATGTCATCATCGCGTGCATGGCGCTCGTACTGGTGTTGTCGCCCGTGATCATGCCGGAGGACGTAAAGGACCGCGTCAATTACACGTTTCAGCGCGGCAGCGGACAAGAGGTGCGCATCGGGGCGATGGACACCGGCCTGCAAGTCGACAAATCGACCCATGAACGCATCTACGTCTGGCAGAAAGTCTGGTACAACCTCCACGTCTGGCCGTGGCTGGGCGGCGGCGTGTCGTGGGATCGCGTTCTGGACAGCCAATACGCCCGCGTGATAATCGAGACGGGCTTGTTCGGCTTGGGGGCCTTTCTGTTTCTTCAGTTCCGGTTGCTCAAGACTGCGCGCGAAAGCTATCGGTGGACACGATCCTGGATGGTCCGTGGGGTGGGCGTCGGCGTATTTGCCGCAACCATCGCACTGGTTGTGCACTCGCTCGGGACCGTGTCGTTCCTCATCGTGCGGATCATGGAGCCGTACTGGTTCCTGGTTGCGTTGAGCGTCATCGGCCGATCACTGGCGATACAAGACTACCTCGCCGCAAAGGCCAGACCGCCCGCGGCTGTGCCCGCATCCGGGCCTGTCCAGGCGTCCCGTCCGGTCACCGCGTAACCCGGATCGCTGCGGATACAGAGACGGGCCTGCGAAACGTTTTCGCGTAACGAGATCGATTCTTGCCCGGGTGCGCTTTTGGGGTCGCGCGGTCCGCGGCGGTGTTCGACTACTTGGATTCGGCGACCGGGTCGAGCAGGTAAGTTTCGCCCCGGCGCACAATTAGAACACGAGAGCCCCCTCTCAATGTCAGTGTCAACTGATCGGGGTTGAACTCCGCGACCGACCAGCCCTCGTATACCTCGTCGCCGATGGAGACCACGCGCTCTTGTGTGGCGCCGTCACGTCGTGTCAACTTAATCGAGAACCGTGGCGGCCGATCCGGCGAGGCGACGATGCCGTTCAGTTCCAGGTTCGCTGAAAGCATACCGCCAAAAGCCGGTGCGGATGGGACGGCTGTATCGGGACCGGTCGGTTCGTTCCTCGCCGTTTCCTCGGCGGGCTCCGGCGTCGAGGCAGCCTCGGGTCCGATGGCTTCGAGGACAAACTCCTGTTCCGCCGGGGTTTCGCGGTCGTGTTGAACGAGCACGGCCCGATAGCTGCCGGGCTGCAGCCGGTAGGAGAACTGCGCGTATTGGCCGGGAAGGACCGGCGCACGGGATTGAAGAGCGGCCGGGCCTGTCAGCACGGCATTGTCAATTTTGGCCGCAATCGGTACGCCCGCGTCTTGCCACGAGCCCGTGCTCGACTTGCGCTCGACCTTCAGTTCGTACGCATTTCTCATGGTGGCCGGACTCGTTATGACCAGCAGGCGCCCTCCATTGTTCCGCACGCTGACGATGGCGTCATAGGCCGGCGGTTGCACATCCGTCACGATTTGCTGGGTGACCGACACCTGCGGCGCGGGCGCTCGCAGGCCTCCCCAATCGCTCAATATTCCCCCCAAGCCCAGCAGGGTGAGCAAGGTTGCCGCCGGTAATACCAAGCGCCCGTCGCGGACGGGCGCCAGCGCTGCGGCCGCGGCGATGCCGGCAACGACAATGCCGACGACATACACGATGATGCCGGGACGCAAGAGAAGCGGGCCTCCGGTGCGCAAGCCTTCGGCCACGGGATTGTCAAGGTACTTTGCCTCGTGCAGAAATGCGGTCGACAGCACGCACATCAGCACCCAGATGCCGCAATAGGTCATTCCACGCACGTATCCGCTTGGCAACAGCGACGCGACTGCGAGCGCCAGCGCGGACGCAATCGGAAATGACATCAGCCAGTGGTGGTTGCTCGCGGAGGCCGCGTGTGCGCGCACCGCCTGGATCGGCGAGAGGTCGCCGATGACCGGCAGGAACAGGGCGCCCAGCACAAGCGCGGTGGCAATCCAGGCAATCCATGCATCGCCCGGGGCGCGCAAATTCGGGCGCGTGTGTGCCAGACGCTGGACAAATGTGCCCCGCACCCGGGGCACTTCGTCCGCCGAATTGGCGTTAATGGCTCGTACCAATAGGGACCGCGCCTTTGTCAGGTCCGTCTTGGATCGGATGAGCGACTCTTCTATCCTGTTGAATTCGTCCCGCGTAATCTGTCCGACCTGCATCCGCCCGCGTGTATGATCCAGTTGAGCATCGATGGACTGGAGGTCGTTGCTATAGTCGTCGGCGAGTTGTTCGAGCCGATCCCGGCTGTACGAAATCTGCGACTGCGCGCGCTCGAGTTCGGCCTTCGCTTCGGCCTTGGCGCCTTCCATGGGTTTGTCGGTCGAACCCGGCGGCGGCTTCATGCGCCTGGCTTCGGCCAGTTTGCGTTCCGCCGCCGCACGCCGGACAAAGGCCTGCCTCAAGGCCTCCGTGTGCCAGTCCAGCAGCGTCGTCGAGTCCCCGATCTCATTCGGAAACGTGATGCGGAAACCGCCTCTCGGGATTTGGTCGAACGGCAGGTCTACAAAACCGCCGGCCCGGTGCGGGTCGTCAATGGTCAGCCAGCCGCGCAGATTGATTTGACGGCGCTCGTAGTTGTCGCGTTTTCGCCGAAGACGATCCACTTGCATCTGGTAGTCCGCGAAGGAGATCTCGCCCACCCGCGCCGCAAGGTTCAGTTCCGCGATTTTCTCTTGCGTGGCGGCAAGTTCGATGGCCGCCTCCATCAATCGTTGCCGCAATTCCTCTTCGAGGTCGGTCATGGCGGCGCGAATGCGCGACCGGTATCCGTTCAGGTCATCCGCAGCGGGGCCGCCTTCGGAGGGGCCCTTGCGTTCATCCAAGGCCTTGGCTGCATCGGCCTGCCGCCGCACTTTCGCCTCGAGACTCGTTAGAATGCGCAGGGGTTCGAGCACGTCGAGTGGGCCTACGCCCCTTCGCACCCGTCCCTTCCGATCCAGTTCGGGGACCGGCGGCACTTCGACTTCCTCGACCGGCGGCTCCTCGGTTTTCTTCCCCTTTACCTTGCGAAGAAACTCGGGGTGGTCCTTCAGATAGAGAACGTCCGTGTTTGGCGGGATTTCATCCGGACGCGGAATTCGGATCTTTTGCCGGCACGCCACGCACTTGCCCGGTTTCCCGAACATGTCCTCGGAGACCTTCATCTTCTGGCCGCAGACGCAGTAAATCCGCAACGGCGTAGTCTCGCTGCCCTGCATAGGGGTCTCCCCGCGTTCGTTTTCTTAAGGTTGCCGGAACGGAACCGGGTTTTCAAGTGATGGGGAAGTATTGCGACACCGAAGGATACGTCGGAATGTGCGCCGTCGTGAGTATCATTGACGAAAAAGCGCCGAAATCGGCCGGCGGATTCGTCAGATCGCCAGATACCTGGCGACGGGCCAGTCGCTGATGCTAGCGTTACAGAATCCAAAACCCTTGTCGATACTGACCGATCTGCGTGGAGGGGCAGGTGCACGTAACTTGGCACACACCTTGCTCACCCTCTAATTGTCTCGCTTAGAAGACGGAAAGCACGGTCCCAGCAAGACCCCCGGATCCCCAGCCGGGGGTCTTCGCTTTGCGGAGATGAATTGCCTTCACCGTTTGAGTGTGGCGAAATAGACGTAATCGTGGAAGGGCATGCCGACTATCGAACTGGGGATCAAGAAGACGACGAGGTGGGCGCTGAGTATCGCATAGTAGACGAAATACTCGAATCGACCCATATCAGACACGTTTCGTAACAGAACAAACCCGAGAAACGGAGCGGCGCATCCCACCGCAAGTATGCTGAACGCCCCGTTCACGCGGTCGTCCGCCGGCGGCTTGCCGAGAATGAGCAGAATCAGAAACAGTGGCACCAAGGCGGCAATGATTCCGAAGATGGGTAGTAACACCAGTGCCGCGACGGGGAGGGGGCCGACATCGGGAGCCCGGTAGGGCTCGATTCCAAGCGCCGTTACCTGCCGATGGAATTCGCTGGCGGGCACATACCCGGTTTTTTCAAGTAGGGTTTCATCCCAGGCAAAGCCGGACACAATGGTGGTCGGGGTCGTGGAAATCTCGTAGATTTCCTGGTCGTACTCGTCGGTGTCGATATTGACCCGGATGCGCACGAACCCCTCGAGCAGTTCCGGGACCTTCGGATCGTTCCAGGTTCCGTCCTCCATGTCGATCTGGTCATTTGACGGGTTGCGCCGGTGTAGAAGTTCAGCAGGATGGGTCGTCCTTCCTCGCGGGCGGTTTCCATGCCGGACTCGAATGACGCATACCGCTCGATCCCGGGCGGAGGAGTTGGTTGGGCCGTTTGCTCCGTCTGCGCAGCGGTGCGCTCCGGGGGCGGGGCGGCGGTAAGAGACCCACCCTACCTCAGGAGCGGCAGCAAGAGCAAGGCCGCCACCACGAGGGCCGCAGCCACTCCCAAACCGATGTAGACCCACCGCATTGCGCTCGGCTCGCGCCGGGGTAGTGGAGGAGGGGCCGTTTTCATCGCGAAGATGTCGTCCAGGCCGGCGGAGTCCATCACCGGCGCCCCGCTTAAATCGAACGCGTCCAGGCTTTGGTTAATGTCCCGGCTGACGAGGCTGCCCGACGTCGATTGGGTGGCGGGATCGAATACCGGAGTGAATTTCAAGTTCTTCTTCTTTTCGTCGGTACCGAGTTCTGGCGGGGAGGAATCAAGCGTGTAGACATGGAAAGCGGGCCCAACGCCGGCGACTTTCTCTTTTTCCTTGGGTTTTTCGGCCTCGACCAGCGCCTTGCGCAGGTCCCCGATTTTCTTGATGAGCTTGTCGCCGCGGGGATCGCCGAACTCGACCTTCAATTGCTGGCACAGATCCAGCGCCTTGTCAAACTTGCCCAGCCGGGCCAGGCACATCGCCCTGGGATAAATGATGTTGCGGGTTTCCGGAAACCGCGCGTCGAGTTCGTCCAGGACGGCCAATGCCGCTTCGTACTTCTTCGCTTTGTAAAGAAGGTCGGCCTCTTCAAACTTCGCCTTGGCTTCCTTCGAACGCATGGCCGGATTCGCCTCTCGTCACCCCCAATCGCAAAGCCGCACCACCTTACACCCCGCCCAGAATGTACCCTAGGCAAGGTGGAAAAGTCCAAAGAACGGAAAGGAGGCGGCCCCGCCGGGAGTGAAGAAGCGACGCGGGCCCGGTTACTATACCGATGCGAAACGCGGGCCGCGTGAGTCGTGTGGGCAACCGAAAGAAAGTAGTACGGGGCAAACAGGAATGGCGCACAATTGCCGGAATCGAACAAAACGATGATCAAGGATCGGACCGAGGCCAGGCGTCACGCCGGACCGCTGCAGGGCGTCGACTCGGTGTTGGATTCGATCGCCTTTGCAGCGGCGTGTGTCATGGCCGCGGCATGGCCTTGGGGAATTTTTCAGCGAATTACGGGGCCTGGCCTCACGCTGATTAAAGTATCAAGTCTGGTCATCATAGCGGCCGGCGCCGCTCGGTTGCTGCGGGCGAGGACATTCGCGGCGCTACGCACGGGGCTCGAGTGGCCGATTGGGTTGATGGCGCTGGCCTGTGCGCAATCGGCTGCGCATTCTCTGGATCGCGGCGCGTCCGCGGCGCTGATCGCCCAGTATCTTCAGTACTTCGTATTGTTCTACGCGCTGATTCTGACCGTGCGACACGTCAAGCGCGGGGTGTGCCTGTGCAAGTTGTTTGTCGTGTCTTGCATCCTGGTGTCGTTGTACGCGATCGCGGCCGGGCAGGGCTGGGTGTATCCCGCCTATCTAAAGCAGACCGATCCGTTGGGCAAGTATGTGTCGGCCGAGTTGCGAACCAGCCATCTCATGCGACTTGCAGCGGCCACTCCGGACCTTAACGAAGGAGTCCTTCCGGCGTTGCTGGCCTTTCCGTTGTTGGCGGTGTTTCTTGCAGGCGCCGGGGCGTCCACGCGCCGATTTGCCGTCCTGCTTCTGTTCGCGATGGCCATCGTATGGGCCATTGTGTTGTCGTTTTCTCGCAGCTCGCTGCTTATCGTTGCCCTGTTGTCGGGCGTATACCTGTGGACTCTGGCACGCCGTTACGTGGGTTGGTGGAAAACTTTCGCGACTGCGTTGGCCTTAGTCATGGTCGCCTTCGCGGTTGCGCAACCCTACCTCGGCGCACTGGGTAGGCGGGCCCTGAGCGGCATAACCGAACGGAACGCGTCGTATATCGGGCGCCTGCACGGCTTTGAAGTGGCTTGGTCGCTCGTGCCCAGGTACGGACTCCTGGGATGTGGGCTCGGCGCGAGCGACCTTGCTATCAGGCCCGCCGCAGACCCCAGGCTCCTCGGGGGCGCGACGCTGCACAGCGTGCCGTTCAAGTTGTTGCTTGAGACCGGTCTTCTGGGGCTGGCGGCATATCTGTGGCTGTGGTTCACGACGATCCAGACGACGCGCAGTCGCTTGCTTCGATCGGAAATGGCGGACGCTCGAATCTTCGGGTGGGGCGTTCTAGGGGCCTACACGGCATGTTTCCTGGTGTTGGCGGTGCAACCCTTCCTGGCCCTCTCGTTGTTTCCCCTGTTGCTCGCGATCGGCATCGGCCCGGCGTCCGCCGTCGCACGAGACGACAAGACCGCCGCATCGGCGCCGAGTAGTTGGCCGGGCCGCCATATGGCAGTGGCGATGATTTCGGTCGCGGTCGTCGTCCTTCCCAACTTGCATCAATACAACAGGACGGCGGACCGGTTGGTCCGATATGCCGACGCGCTCTATGCAGGGCTGGAGGCAGAACGCAGAGGCGACTGGACGCTGGCGCGCGAAGCGGTCGAGTCGGCCCACGCCGTGCTTGGAGGTGTGCAAGGCGCCCAGGCTGTGCTCTCCGCGCCGTATGCCGACATCGCAGAAGGGCTTCCGGATTTCCCATATTTGTTTCGCGCTGTATACCTGCCCGAACGCGGGACCTCTCCACTGGCGGCCGGGGCCTTCGCTTTGGGACGCATCGACTTCGCCGAAGGCCGTTTCAAGCGGGCCGCCGAACATTTTGAGACTGCACTAGGGATTGCGCCCCAGAGCGCAGTGCTTGCGTTTGCGAGTGCGGAGGCGCTTTGGGCCGCGGGCCATTCCGCCCGCGCCGTCGAGGCCTACGGACGCGCTTCCGAGCTGGAATCACTTCCGGGCAACGAAGCATATCGCGACCGGATGTCGGTCATAGAGGATCGCCTTGGAGAACTCCTCCGCTCGGGGAGCAACGATCCGGCCGCGATGGCGGAACGAACCCGGCTCCTCCGCCTGCGCGGTCGCCGGGACGAAGCGATCCAGTCACCCGAACAGCTCCCGCCCGTCGCCGAAGCCGGCAAGGAATTCCACGCAGGGCGAACTCGGCGCCCGATGACTTTGAAAAAGTGATTCAGACCGCAGATGGCCCGCATTTCTCGCCGGTCGCCCCGATCATTCGGGGGCGACCGGTGAGAAACGCTCTGGGGATAGTATTAGGAGTGAATCGGGTGAGGATTTTTCACACCAACCGCTCGTTTTACCCTGTCGCTGTACAATGGCCTGTGCGGTGCGAAGTTGAATCTTTCATTGCCCGCGGGTGTGAAAAATCCGGGATAGGGCCAGTACGGGAAGCCTCTTCGATCGTTCCCCAGAATGCGCCGATCGTGGCACCCGATATCCGATATTTGAAGATGCATGTTCCAGATGAGGTGCATACCACCCGATTCGGATGCGTGGTGATCATCACGACCGGTTACGAGACGCGGCCGCGTATCCACTCCCCAACGTGATCGACGGCGTCCTGTCCTTCCGGGATAAGGGGCGCGAAGTAGTGCCAGACGTGAATCATTTCTTCGTCGAGCCGGAAGGTCACGTCCACGCCTGCCGCGTTCGCCCGCTCGACCAAGCGCAGAGAATCATCGAGAAGAATCTCGTTGCCGCCGACATGGACGAGCAGGGGAGGCAGGCCGGCGAGGTCGGCGTAAAGGGGGGACGCGAGGGGGTGGCGGGGGTCCGTGGACCCAAGATAGCGCGGCGCGAAGGTTTCCAGCTCACGTAGGGACAGCAGGGGGTCCGCGGCAGCCCTCGTCAGGACGGACGCGCCGGTGTTCGCCAAGTCGGTCCACGGGGATAGGCACACGGCTGCGGCCGGCACTTCGTCCGCGGCATCCCGCAGGGCGATCAGGGTCGCGAGAGTCAGGCCGCCGCCCGCGGAATCTCCCGCAAGAACGATCCGGGCGGGGGGGACGCCTCGCTTGACGAGTGAACGGTAGGCGGCGAGCGCGTCGTCCAACGCCGCGGGAAACGGATGCTCGGGAGCCAGCCGGTAGTCCAGCGCTACGGCGCGGATCGAGGCCGACTTGGCGAGCAGCGCCGTGAAATGGCGATGGGTGTTCAAGGAACCGATGCAGTATCCGCCCCCGTGAAAGAAAAGTAGGATGGCATCGCTCCGGACCGTGGGGGGCGTGAAAATTTCGGCCGCCCGCGCTCCAAGATGCGTCTTCTCGATCCGGACATCCGGAGGCGTCGGCAGCAAGGGGACGATCCGCTCGAAGTTCTCACGCAGGCGTTCGATGGATGCATCGGGATCGATGGGCCGCGCGCGCATCATCGCCACGAGCGATTCGAATTGCTTGCTCGGCATCGAGCGGAGCAGCTACGAGAACCGGTTGCGGAAGAGGTCGGCGCGGGCGATGCTCTGCATGAGTTCGTCCAGTGCGCCGCCCGATTTGCATTCGAGATGGGCGGGTTGCGAGGTCACGAGGACCTCGTCGAGGTCGCGGTACGAGTACGCGTCGAGCTGGCCGGTGGCCACGCCGAGACGCAGCGACGACAGCAGGGACAGGGCCTCCTTGAACTCAAGTAGGCGGGCCCCGCGGGCAATGCCGAGGGCGCGGCCGACACGATCCGCCACGGACCGCACGCCGTCGCCCAGCAAGGTCTCGCGCGCGGATTTCTCCTTTGCGACGATGGCGAGGGCGAGCGTACGAAGGTGGAACGCGATTTCGCCTTCGCTTCGTCCAAGGGTGCCGCGGTTGCTCAGCGTAAACAGGTCGCCGGGGGCCTCGCTGACGCCGTTGAACACGCCCGTCAACACGTGGTGCTCCTGCCTTGCGGTTTTCTCGACGGCAAGAATCTGCTTGGTCGCGTTTAGCCCGGGCAGGTGGAGCACCGCCGCCAGTTTCAACGCAGTGCCGACTTCGTCCAGCGAAGAGGTGAGGTACCCCCGCCGCTCATGGAAGGCGAATTCGAGCGACTCGCCCAACTGATCGTCTAACTGGTTGAGGCGGGCCCATACCTCGTCGGGCTGAAGCCCCGATGCGATTGCGGCGATGCGCAGATGGTCGCGTTCGTTGACCATGACGCTCAGGCTCTGGTCATGGGCAATATATGCACCGCGCGGACCCCGCCCTTCCAGCAGTTGACGGGTGATCAGATGGCGTTCGATCAGCATGCGCACTTCACGGGCGTGAAGTTCCGTAAGGGGAATGTAGCTGCCGGTCGACAGAAGGCCGGCGTTCTCGAAGGCCTGTAGCGCACGCTCCTCGACGGCGCGCCGTTCGTCGTCCGAGCATCGGGAAGTAAAGGGGAGATCGGCCAGGTTTCGAGCAAGCGAGCCATGCGTGCTCAGAACGGTTTCCGGCTCCGGACCGGCCCGCTCGATCCATTCGCCCGGCTTATCAATCAAAATTTTCGGCATGGCCTCGTGAGGAACCGGATCGCGCATTCTCCGGTTCGCGCGACTTCAAGATTTCTTCTTTCTCGCGGATGGCGTCGCGAAGCTTGGCGGCTTCTTCGTAGTTCTCGGACTTCAACATGCTGCGCAACAAGGCGCGCAGGCTGTGCAACTCCGAGCGCAAGCGTTTGCGCTGGTCGTCCAGGTGGGGTTCCTTGCCGCGGTGGCGCAACCCGACATGAAGGCCGCGCAGCACCTTCTCGAGGGGTTCGCCCAGCGACTCGTAGCAGGAACCGCACCCGACGCGCCCGCTCTGCAGCGCCTCCTTGAGGTCCGTGCCGCAAAACTTGCACGCCCGGTTTGGCACGACCGACTCGGCGGCCGCAGGCTCGGCCGGCGCACTCTTCCGCCGGTACGAGGGCGCCACCCCGGTTAATTCAAATCCAGATGTGGCCCCGTGTTGCAGCCGCGTCAGGCACTCGTCGCACACCTGCAACTCGGACACCTTGCCGTTGGCGACTTCGGCGTACCGTTTCGTGGCCAGACTCTGGTGACACTTCTGACACAACATCGCGTCTACCTCGCCATAAGTATAACACCGTTTTGCGGGTCCGTGCATCCCGCACACGGGGCCGGTTCCACTTCACAATGCGCTCTCAATTGTACGGTACCCATGCGCAGTCCTTCGTATTACAGACGGTCCCCTCCGTCGTTTATGCAATCGCCTGCCTCAACCGCTCTTCGTCCAATTCAAGGCCCAGACCCGGGTCTTCCGGCACGCGGATGCGTCCATCCTTATATTCTATCGGCCGCTTGAATAGGTCATGGAGCGGACTCTTGTGGCCCCCCTCGGTCAGTTCCTGCGCCATATCGTTCGCGACGAAGACGCTGGTGAAGTGGACGTTGGCCGCAGTGCCAATCGTGGGCTGCGTTTGATGGGGGCACAACAGTTTGTGGCTGGCAGACGCAAGGGCCGCAATCTTGACCGCCTCGGAAATCCCCGCGCATTTGACCAAATCGGGTTGCACAATATCCGGGTTTGCCGAATTGATGAGGTCTCGAAATTGCCACCGCGTATATTCGTGCTCGCCCGCGGCGACAGGAATGTCGACGGCCTCCACGATCTTGGCGTACCCCGCGTAGTCCGTCTGCGCCACCGGCTCTTCGTAGTGAATCACGTTGAGACCCTTGATCTCTTTGCCGACTTCGATGGCGGTCTGCGCCGAATATCCGTTATTCACGTCGTACTTGAGCTCGACATCGTCGCCGATGGCTTTGCGCACGGCCTCGAGAGTGGCCAGATCCTTCTTCACGTTGGCGTCGGGAACGAGCGGTCCGTAGTCCATGCGGATTTTAACAGCGGTGAATCCTTCGTCGACCGCGGCCTCGGCCCTTCGCGCCATTTGCTCGGGCGTCGAATGGGCGCCGCCGCCGATGCTCGAGTACACGCGCACGGAGTCACGGCGCTTGCCGCCGAGAAGCTGGTGGATGGGAAGTCCTGCAACTTTGCCGAAAATATCCCACAGCGCGATATCGACGCCTGCAATGGCTTCGGGCTGGAGTCCCATCGGCCCTTGCTTGTACGTGCGGTAGAACATACGGTCCCAGCACCGCTCAATGTCCAGCGGGTTCATTCCGACAATCAGCGGTGCGAACTGATCGCGAATTAGCAGGGCCGTCGCCGGCGCATTCATCGGGCTGACCTCTCCGATGCCCGAGATTCCCTCTGAAGTCCGCACCATTACAAAACATTTGCCGCCTTTGAGCACATAGGGCTCGACCGCCGTGATTTTGATGTCGTGCGCGGCGGCCAGAGCGCGTTGGCGCAATTGCACATCACAGACGATTGCCGTGGCCGACGCAACGGCGGTTGTCAGAAACCGGCGGCGAGAGATGTTGTTCATCGGCGTGGCTCCGTTGGCTGCGTTCGCGCAGCGGATTCAGCCAGACAGCTTGGTAGTGTGGCATCGAATGTACATCGGCGCGCCCCAGTGAGCAAGTCGGCGCCGCTTCCGAGACGGACCCGCGCGATTGTGCCCAGCTTTTCTCCGATTCACGCCCCAACGCTTCAATATTGTAAAGTAGACGAAGGTGCAGAGACGAGAGACGCCGATGTGTAATCACCGCAATCTGCCGGGTAGAAGGGCCGTGTCGTCATGCGCCGCGATGTTTGTGTGCGTCGCGGCGGCATACGCCGATGGGGCGGAAAAGACTTCCCTGACGAATGCGAAAGCGGGTGTCTATGTGCGCGACGGACTGTGGGTCGCGCCGCTGCAGCCCCCTCGAATCGATCCGGGACCGATCCTGTTTCTGGATGAGACGCTGCTCGAATCGTCTTCCGGCATCGAGCGGATCGTGTGTAAGCCCGAGCGCGATCCCGCAATTCCGAATCCCGTTGTGACGGGAAATGAAGACGGTTGCTTTCAACCGTACCTGACCGGCCCGCGCGATGCGGATACCGGCAGGTTTCGGCTGTGGTACGGACGATACACGGACGATGGCGACACGGTCCGTTCGCGAATCGGATATATGGAGTCCGCGGACGGCAGAGGCCTGTCGCTGAGTGTCGATGCGAAAGACGGCGAAGCCAGGGTCGCCGTTACGGACGCAGACGGCAACGCGCTCGAGGGGCTCGCGTTTGATGACTGTATTCCTGTCGCCGTCGATGCGTTGAATGCCCCGGTACGGTGGAAAAAACGGCCGGCGAACGGATGGGAAAAAACGGTGCGCCTTGAAATTGCGTTGCGAAATGCGAGGTTGTTCGCGGTGAATGTCGAGTAGGCCATGGCCCGCGCGGGTTCCCATGTCTGACGCCTCTACAGCCCCACCGGTCCAACGCATGTTTCCGTGCCGGCACTGCGGCGCGAAGCTCGAGTACCGGCCCGGCACGGAGACGTTGCGGTGCCCGTATTGCAGCGGCGAAAACGCAATACCGCGTTCCGCGGACGATATCCACGAACTGGACTACCTTGAAGTCCTCGGCACGCTGGAATCGCGTGAAGAACTGATCGAATCGATTTCGGTCAAATGCGAATCGTGCGGCGCGGAATCCACCGTCGAACCGAACGTAACCGCGGGAGCTTGCCCATTTTGCGGGGCGAACATCGTGGCGACCGGGAAATCCGCCAAGCACTTGAAACCCAAAGCGCTCCTCCCTTTTGGGATTGACCAGCGGGCCGCGCGGGCGGCGTTTCAGCAGTGGATCCGCAGTCTGTGGTTCGCGCCGAACTCGCTGAAGCGCATGGCCCGGCAGGACAGCCCCATCGCGGGCCTGTACTGCCCCTATTGGACCTACGACTGCAACACGACAACGCATTACACCGGCATGCGCGGAGACGACTACTGGACGACCGAGACGTACACGACGACAGTGAACGGCCGGAGGACGACCCGGACGCGCATGGTGCGCAAGACCCGATGGAGGCCCGTGAGCGGCGTCGTGTGGAACACATTTGACGACGTACTGGTGATGGCAAGCCACTCGCTGCCGCGCAAGTACGCGCAGGCGCTCGAACCCTGGGACTTACAAAACCTCGTGCCCTACCAGGACGAGTACCTCAGCGGTTTCCGTGCTGAGAGCTACCAGGTCGATCTCAAAGGTGGATTCAAGCTTGCTCAGGAGATCATGGCACCCGAGATCCACGCCGCCATCTGCCGCGACATTGGCGGCGACCACCAGCAGGTGGGATCGACGAAAACCCAGTATGACAATGTGACCTTCAAACACATTCTGCTGCCGGTGTGGCTGAGCGCCTACCGCTACCACAACAAGGTCTACCGCTTCCTTGTCAACGCCCGGACAGGAGAGGTGCAGGGCGAGCGCCCTTGGAGCTGGATCAAGATTACGCTGGCAATCCTCGCGGCGCTGCCCTTGATCCTGGCAGCCGTCTACTTCGTCGCCCGAGTCCAGTAGGCGACGTGGTGTCCGATACGGAGATGAAGTCGACGCCTGTCCTTGCAATGCGAACTTCATGCATTCCGTGATGTTGCTTTTGGAGTCGAACAGACGCAGTCCGGCCCGCATTTCTCACCGGTCGTCCCCGATGACGGGGGCGACCGGTGAGAAATGCTCCGGGGATAGCATAGGACTGAATCGGGTGAAGATTTTTCACACCAATAGCTGGTTTTGCCCTGTCGCTGCATAATGGTCTGTGCTGTACAAAGCTGGATTCTTCTTTGCCCGCGGGGGTGAAAAATTTTGGGCTCGCCGGATGTTCGAGCAAGCTTACTCGTCTGGGCATCCCGCGCAGGCCGCCGCCCGCCCCCGCTCGGTCCGGCAAGACGCCCTCGTCGACTTCACGGGGCTGAAAGGTGTTCCTTGCGGCTCTCATTCATGCGATTGCCGCCACGTCTGCCCTTGTGCGATCGGACGTGTGTTTGGCATGATGGACGCCGTTCGTTGCCGAATGTCTTTCAGTTGTATGAAGGCAAGGAGACACGAATGCGGATTGACGGTGTTGTGGGAACGCGAAGATCGAAACGGGTCTTGCTTGCGCCGCTGGTGTTGTCCGTATTGATGGCCGGAGCGGCGCGGGCCGAACCGTTGTTCGCCGGGGTGGGGGTTTCGAACATCACGCCGGACACGGCCCAGTACCACGTGCCGCTGGGCGGGTACGGAGCACGCCAAAACGCGCCGGCGACGGGCGTCCATGACTATGCGATGGCCAAGGCGCTGATCCTGAAGCAGGGGGACAAAAAACTCGCGTTCGTGACGAGCGACCTGTTGGGCATTCCCCGTTCGCTGCGCGACGAAGTGTTGAATCGAATTGCGGAGACCGGCATCACATCGGATTCGTTCATGTTCACGGCGAGTCACTGCCACGCCTCCACCGAAATGAACGCGATGAACCGCGCAAACGTGTTCGACAACAAGGCGATCGGGATTTTCGACGAGTCGCTGCTGCTCTTCACCGCGGACCGAATCGCGCAGGCGATCCTGGATGCGAACCGGGACTTGCAACCGGTGAAGTTCGGGATTGCGTCGTTGCGTGTTGACGGCATGAATCGGAACCGCCGCGGCGATCCGATTGTGGACAATGAGTTGACGGTTGCGCGCATCGACGGCATTGGGGGAGGTCCGTTGGTGGTGTTTGTGAACTGGACCGCGCACCCCACGTACATGTCCGAGCGGGTCATGCAGGTGTCCGCGGGCTGGCCGGGGTACCTGCAGCGCGAAGTGGAAGGGTTCGTGCCCGGCGCAATCTGCATGTACACCAACGGCGCGGAAGGCGACATTTCGCCCGCCGGCGGCGAAGGGCCCAGCGAATTTGCCAGGGCCGAGGACTACGGCCGCAAGCTCGCGGTGCGGGTGCTCGCCGAGCTGCCGAAGATCGAGACGAGCGAAAACGCGGTACTCGACTATTCCATGACGACGCTGAAGCTGCCGGATCGCGTGGCGCCGCCTGCGTTGCTTGATTCGGCCGGGCCCGAATACGGCCTCACGCCGGAGAACATCACCACGCTTGTTGAGACGATGTCGCCCACCACCTCATACCTTGGCGTAGTGCGCATTGGCGACATGGTCGCGGTTGGCATTCCAGGAGAGATGACCTCGAGCCTCGGCGTTCAGATCAAACAGGCGCTGGCCGGTGCGGGCGCGAGACACCCCATCATTCTCGGGCTCGCGAACGAATGGATCAGCTACATCCTGCCGCCGGAAGAATACACGCAGGGCGGTTACGAACCCGGGGTCTCGTTCTACGGCGACCAACTCGGCCCAACGGTCGTTGCGCAGGCCATCGAGGCGGGCAAGGCGATTCTTCGGCACTGATCGTTCGGCACAACGCGCTACGCTTCGCCCTCAAACCACGGTTGGTACTCATCCGGGTTTCGAAAAAACAGTTGTCGCATGCCGATGAACGCGGTATAGCCCGCATTTCTCGCCAGTCGCTCCCGATGCCGGGAGCGACTGGCGAGAAATGCTCAGGAGATAGCATAGAAGTCAATCAGGTGAGGATTTTTCACACCACCAGCCCGTT
>BTUX01000039.1:0-22211 GCA_045863315.1 Candidatus Hydrogenedentota bacterium
CGGGAATGATGGTCAATGCGATGAGGACCGATGCAATCAACGCGAAGGTTTTCGTGAACGCCAGCGGCTTGAATAACTTGCCTTCCGGCCCCATCATGGTAAACACGGGGAGGAAACTGACAACCGTGGTGGAGATGGCGGTAAGCACCGCACTACCGACTTCGCTGGCGGCGCGATAAACCACGTGGAGCCGGTTTTCGCGCGGATCCGCCTCCGCGAGATGTTTGAGTATGTTCTCGCAAATGATGATGCCCATGTCCACGATGGTGCCAATGGCAATCGCAATGCCGGAAAGCGCCACGATGTTCGCGTCAACCCTGAAGTATTTCATCGCGATGAAGCACAACAGGACGGCGAGGGGCATGACCGCGCTGATTAGGATCGAGCTTCGAAGGTGGGCCGCCATCACAATCACGACGATCATGGTAATGATGATTTGTTGGATCAGCGCAGCGTTGAGCGTTCCGAGGGTCTCGTAAATGAGCCCCGTGCGGTCGTAATAGGGCACGACGGTGACACGACTCGTGTTGATCCATTCGGGCCACTGGGCCCTGTCGGCGGCCCGCAACCAGTCGAGCCATGCCTCTTGGTTCAGTTCCGCGCCCCGATACGCGGCGAAGCCCCTGTCGGCCGCGAATTGTTCGACTTCTCCCATCGTGGTCTTTGTGTAGTCGACAACGGCTTTGGTCGGCAGGCCCGGGGCAATCTCCTCGATCTTGGCCTTTACGTTCTTGATGACCTCGAGCGGATTCGTCGCGTACCGGACTACCACGATCCCTCCGACGGCCTCCGCGCCTTCCTTGCTCAGCGCGCCCCGGCGCATCTCGGGCCCGAGCGCCACGGTCGCCACGTCCTTGAGATAGATAGGGACGTTGTCGTTGACGGTGACTACGGACTGTTCGACGTCGGAGAGATTTTTGATGAATCCCAAACCGCGGATCGCGTACTCGACCTTATTCACTTCGATGGTGCGCGCCCCAACGTCCACATTGGAGCTTCGCACGGCGTTAAACACGTCTTCGAGTGTGACGCGATACGCCCGCATAGCGTCAGGGTCTACGTCGATCTGGTACTCCTGGACAAAACCGCCGACGGATGCGACTTCGCTGACGCCGCCGGAACTCAGAAGGGCGTAGCGCACTTGCCAGTCCTGTATGCTTCTAAGTTCGTGCAGGTCCCAGCCGCCGATGGGTTTTCCGTCCGGATCGCGGCCTTCCAGGGTGTACCAGTACACTTGGCCGAGGGCCGTGGCATCGGGTCCGAGCGTGGGTGTCACCCCGTCGGGAAGACTTCCGGCCGGCATGCTGCTCAATTTTTCGAGCACGCGGCCGCGGGTCCAGTAAAAGTCGTAATGTTCCTCGAAGATGATAAAAATCGTCGAATACCCAAAGTAGGAATAACTTCGGACGGTCTTCACACCTGGAATGCCAAGCAGGGAGGTGGTCAGCGGATAGGTGATCTGGTCCTCGACGTCTTGAGGGGAGCGTCCCTCCCACTCCGTGAAGACGATCTGTTGGTTCTCGCCGATGTCGGGGATCGCATCGACGGCAACGGGGTCGCGCGGGAACCATGAGATTTCCCAATCGAACGGCGCAACACGAACACCCCACGCGATGATAAACACCGTCACCAGCCACACGACGAGCTTGTTCTTCAGGCAGAACCAGATAATCTGGTCGACAATGGATCTTGGTTCCGGCGCCGGATGAGGGTCGAGGGGTCCGCTCATCGCGCGTGACCCTCGTGCGCGGCGTGCGGTGTGGCCGCTGGGGCGGGCGCGTCAGGGTTGGGGCCCGCCATGCTGCCGGTCACCGACCCGCACTTCAGCATGGCATGCCCCATGTAGGGATTGTGCACTTCGGGATCGCGCTGCAACCAATCGGCGCCGGCGTTGCGATCTGCCATGGGGCAATGCAAGGTGTAGAGGATCGTTCCGTCCGGCAATCCGAGCGAGCCGAGCCCTCGTATCAGCGTAGCGGAAATTGACTTGAGTTCGTCCCGCTGACGTTCGATGTCCGTTGTGTCCGAAAACGCCTTCAACGAACTGTCCAGCTTGGCCCGCACATCCGACGCCCATTGGCCTGCCGTTATCTCGTCGAGCACGGTCGAATCGACTGAACTCAGGATTGACCGCGCCCGTTCAGCCGCCGAACGCGCCGCTTCGGGATCGTCATCCGCCAGTGCGGTCTGCAGTGCGGCATATGCGTCCAATAACGGGGGCAATTGCGATCTGAACTCAAGTGGCGCCTTGGGTGCGGTCTCGTGGGTCGTTTCCAGGCCAAACCGCTCCGCAACGATCTTCATGGTCTGGGACATGAGTCTGCGGGCCGCGGCGCGTTCGCGGTCGTTTGTTGCGTCCCGAAGCTGGATGATATCGTTCTTCAATCGCATGGAATATTCGTTCCACAATGCCGCGGCGCCTTCCGAGCGCGGTGCGCCGTCAGCCTTCGATACCGCCGATTCCAGAGCCGCCAACGCACCGGCAACGGCATCCGAGCGATTCATGGCCACCGCCCGTTCGACGGAGTGAAATGCCGCTTGCAGGCTTGCCAAGGAAGGATCGAATACAGCGGCCGCTGCCGGCCCGCTTCCTTGAGCGCCATGTTCGCCATGGTCGTGCACGGCCCCGCCTCCGCCGTCCGGCGTCATCATGCTGGGCTTGGCGAGAATCTGGAGTGCGCTGTCGATCTTGAAGTTGCCGTTGGTGACGACGAGTTCGCCCTCCGACAGTCCGCTTCGGACGACGTAAAAGTCGCCGGCGCGCGCCCCTAAGATGATCTCGCGTCCTTCGAAGGTCGGCTTTTCCGTATCGGGCGTTTTCACGTATACAATGGCCCGTTTTCCCGTGATGAGCGGAGCGGACGCAGGAATGACGAGGGGTTTGTCTTCCCTCGTGGGGGCGGCCGAGACGTATCCCAGTTCTTCCGCCCGCACCAACTGCATTCCGCAAACGTCGCAGGTGCCGGGACCATCTTTGACGATTTCCGGGTGCATGGGCGAAATCCATTTGCCGGCCAATGCAGCATCCATGACGCGACCGCCGGTGGCCACTTGGGAGCGTACGATCGCGCGCACGAACATCTGCGGTTTTAGCCGGCCGTCCTTGTTCGGCACATTGACGCGAACTTTCACGGTGCGCGTCATCTCGTCCAGCGTCGGACTGATGAACGCAATTTTTCCCTCGAAAACCTCGCCGGGATACGACTCCGTCGTGAATTCCACTCGTTGTCCGTAATGGATCCAGGGCAAATCGGACTCGTACGCGTCCAATTTGACCCATACCTCGCTGAGGTCCGCGATCGTGTAAATCGGCGTGCCCGTCTCGACGTACATGCCTTCGCGGCCGTTGCGTTCGATGACCGTGCCTCCGATGGGCGCAAAGATGGTAATGTGGTCCGAAGCCGTGCCTTGTTGCTCGGCGGCGCGGAGTTGTTCTTCGTTCAGTCCCCAGCGCCGTAGTTTTTCTCGAGCTGCCTCATAGGTGGTCCTGGCGGTCTGTTTGAGCACGTCAGGAGTTTCCGCTCTCATGGTCTCGAGGGCGCGCGAAGCGCGGCGCAACTCCTCCTGCGCGGTGAGCACCTCGGGACTGTACATGTAGACAAGATGGTCCCCCTTGTTCACGCGAACCCCGGTGTAGTCGACGTACAATCGATCCAGACGACCGGGGACCCATGCGGAGATGTACGCCAGCTTGGTCTCGTCGTAGTCGACCTTTCCCACCATGCGCACCTCGGCGGTGACGAAACGTCGTTCGACCGGCGCGGTCTGAAGTTGCATGAGCGCGATTGCGGCGTCGCTCGTGGTGAAGGTGCGCAATCCGCCGCCGTCCTCCATCGGCGAACTTGTGACGGGAATCAGGTCCATTCCGCAGATGGGGCACTTGCCCCGATTGGGGAGTTGGATCTGCGGGTGCATGGAACAGGTCCACATTTGCGTGTGCCCGGCGCCGTATTCAACATGCGACTCGCCAGCCGGCGGAGCGGTGGGCGCGGAGGAACCGCGCAGCAGATAGCCCAGGGCAAACGCGGCGATCACGAGCGCGATCAGTCCAAGACGCGAACCGTTCCTCCAGATCCCTTCGGTAAAGCGGTTTAGAGGCGTCACGAAAGTGGATCTCCTGTTCGTGGAGTGATCGGCGCTAGGTACGGATCACACCCTCGCCTAGCAGAAGGAGCAAGTCGCGTGCCACAAGGTTACAGCCAGCTAAGCCATTCTACTCCAATCGGATACGGAAGCGGGATCGTCACCATTCCGATCAGGACATGACGGGCCGCATAAACAGAATCTGACGATTCCATCTGGGGCGTTGTGCGTGTGTATGGGCTGTTGTGTAAGATACTCCTATTGGATGCGGAGTCGTGATGATGGGCGCTGAACAAACCCCTTCCGAAACGCCAGACGCCGCGCAAGACTTCGCGCTGACCCTGCGCCCGCACGCGGAGGCCGTAGTCGTTGACGGAAAGAAGGCCGAAGCGTTGGCGGAGGCGGTTCTCGAGCGCTCCAAGCGCTATCGAAGAACGATGGGCGAGATGTGGCGGTACGTCCAGACGTTTGCGCGGATGTTGCGCGCATATGCCCGCCGCGAGTACACGAAGGTTCCGTGGCGGTCCCTCGTAATGACGGCCGCCGCGCTGCTCTACTTCATGATGCCGCTGGATTTCATTCCTGATTTTTTGCTGGGCGGACTCGTGGACGACGCAGCGGTGATTGCCTTCGTCGTACGGCAGGTCCAGCGCGATCTCGATGCGTTTATGCTGTGGGAAGGTACGCACGAGTCGAGGGAGCGGCCGGGGTGAGCCGGCCGTTCTTGACGGCGGAATGGCGCTGGCTCGCGATGCTGAATTATGGGATCGATCCGTCGATTCTTACCCCCCACGTACCGGCGAATCTGGAACTGGACACGTGGAATGGAACAGCATTGATCACCCTGCTCGGTATGATGTTCTACGATGCGCGGGTGCTGCGCGTTGGCGTGCCGTTTCATCGCGACTTCGAGGAAGTCAATCTGCGCTTCTATGTTCGGAGAAACGCGGACGATGGGGTGCGTCGGGGCGTGGTATTCATCAAGGAACTCGTGCCGCGGCGGGCCATCGCGGCGGTCGCGCGTTGGGTATACGGCGAGAGGTATGAATCGGTACCGATGCGGCACGACACAAACGTGTACGCGGCGATAAACGGCGGCCCCGGTCACGCGACCTATGAATTTTGGGCGGGGGAACGATGGAACGGTTTGGGAGTTCGTGTCGAGGGCAGGCCGGAAATGCCGGACGACCAATCGCAAGAAACGTTTGTGAAGGAGCACTATTGGGGCTACGTCGCGCAGCCGGGTGGATCGACTTTGGAGTATCGGGTTGAGCATCCGCCGTGGCGCATCTGGCGCGCTACGGCGTCGCATCTCGACTGCGACGTGGCTGCGCTGTACGGCGCCGAATTCGCGGAGGCGCTCTCGGGGCCGCCGGCGTCGGCGTTTCTCGCGGAGGGTTCGGCCGTTTCGATCCACAGGGGAATCCCGGTGGGAGGACAACCCGACTGAGCATGCACGGGGGAGATGAACGATGAGCGATGTATCCAGAAGGGCGTTTTTGAAGACAAGCGCCGCAATCGCAGTGGCGGCGGCAAGCGAAACGGCAACGGGTGAGGGCAAGGAGATGAGCGGTTTCATGGCAGGAGTCGCGGTGCGTGACATCACGCCGGCGGCGGGCGTCCCGATGTGGGGGTACAGCGACAGACCGGGCCCGTCGATCGGCGTTCTCGACCCGTTGATGGCGCGCGCGCTCGTCCTTCGCGCGGGCGGAGTGACCACGTCCGTCGTGACCATGGACCTAGGCCGCGTGCCGAAGCCGCCGGTGCTCAATGCGGTCCGCGAGCGCGCACGGAAGGCGGGCGTGGATCACGGGGATTTTACTGCCTCGCATACGCACGGCGGTCCGGTCATGGAGATGAGCGAGGACCCGCACGTGCAATTGATCGCCGAGAAACTCGGTGATTGTATCGAGGAGGCCGCAGGGAAACTCGAGCCGGTGAGACTAGGAGTTGGCCCCGCATTCATCGATGTGTCGCACAACCGTCGAATTATCACGGAGGACGGCAAGTGCCTCATGCTGTGGCGTAATGCGGAGAAGAAACCGACGTCGCCGGTAGACCATTGGGCCACCGTTGTCAAGATTGAAACGGAAGCCGGAAGTCCTTTGGCCGCGCTCGTTCACTACGCCTGCCATCCCGTCGTGTTGGGTCCCGACAACGTCGAGTACAGCGCCGACTATGTAGGCGAAATGGCGCGGCTTGTAAAGGACGCCACGAACGCAGAATGCCTGTTTCTGCAGGGTGGCGCCGGCGACATCAACCCTTACCTGGACAAGACTCCCCGGGATCAGGGGGGGGTCGAGTCGATGCGAAGCGTGGGCAGGGAATGCGCGGATGCGGTAATCCAATCGTGGAAGTCCATCCGGACCAACACACCCGAGCATCCGTCGCTGGCGAGAAGCGAGAAGATGGTCGAAGTCGGTACGCGGTGGGACTTCACCAATCCGGACCAGCAAGCGATCTTTCGTTCTGTATACGGCCGCATCTTTGACGCCTATCTGACGGATCTGCAACCGAATCTCTCCGTACCCCTGTCCGTGTTGGTCATCAATGGCGACATCGCCCTTGCATTCATGCCCGGCGAACTTTTTGTGCAGTACCAGTTGGACCTGAAGATCCATGCACCTATGGGCCACTTCGTCGGACGGCACGGATTCGGGCAAGGCGGCTTCGGCCGTGAGATGGGAGCCATAGTGGATCATCGCAAGGCGCTACTAGTCGGATACTCTAACGATTTCCATCTCTACTTCCCCACCGTGCTAGGCGCGGCCGCAGGCGGGTACGGCGGAACCACGGCAACGTACGTCGGAGTCGGCGCCGGTGACAAACTGGTGATGGAGGCCGCAATCGAAATCGGCAGGCTGACGAACGCGATTCGCCCCGTTTGCACACCGGAGGACTTCAAGCTGGTCGAAGCCCCGAAGGCCTAGCCCGCATTTCTCACCAGTCGCCCCCGTTGACGGGGGGCGACTGGTGAGAAATGCGGGCTAGGAACTCAAGTGCCCGGGCACAAGAATCCCATTATCCTGCATAGCCTGCGCCGCCCAAAGCGGCGGGCTGCGCACGGTGGACGACAAGCGGCGGGGCCCGGATGCGGCCGCCAGTGCTCGACATCCCTCTTATTTCATGTTTTTCAAGGACTTGTGCTACTATTCCGGCCAGTTTGTGGCCGGGTTCTTGGCGCGCGGGGGGGCTTGGCCGGCCTAACGTTGGGAGCGTAGGCGAGCCATGCATCGACGACAGTTCTTGAAGGCGGGATTCGCGGCGTGCGCGGGACTGGGCTTGGCCCCCGAAATGTCCGCGCAATCGAGCGACCACCGACAGGAAGGATTGCGACCGGGCGAAATGCCGGAGTCCAAGGCGGATGCCGTGGTCATGATCTGGCTTCCGGGCGGAATTGCGCAGACGGACACCTGGGACCCCAAGAAGCACACCCCCTTCGAGCCCGGTATGAAGGGCAGCCAAATCCTCGGCACCTGCGAAAGCATTCCCACGTCGGCCGACGGCATTCGCCTTGGAAAAGGGTTGGAGCGCATTGCTTCGGTCATGCATCACGGGGCGATTCTGCGCACGCTGACCAACAATACGAAATTCGGCGCCGTGCATCTAAAGGCCCAGTATTATATGAAAACGGGATACCTGTTCCCGGCTGGGTTCAGAGCGCCGAGTCTCGGTTCGATCATCTCACGAACGTTGGGGCGCCGACATCCCTACGTGCCCGCCTACGTCGACATCGGCCGCGACATCAACACCAGCAATGAAGAATACCTGTTCATCAACGAGTACTCGGGGCCGGGATTCCTGGGCGTGAAGCATGCGCCGTTCATGATTCCGCAGCCGGAAGAGGGATTGCAGACGCTGAATGCGGTCGCCGGGATGAACGTCGAACGACTGGACCGACGCCAGCGCTACCTCGAGGCCGTGTCCGCCATGTCGTCCCGTGAGCTCCAGGAGGCGAACAAGGTCAAGGACTACATGAAGGTGATGGAAGACGCGCGGGCCATGATGGACTCGCCGGTGAAACAGGCTTTCAATTTCAAGGAAGAGGAGAGCGAGACGACGCTGAAAGCGTACGACGTGGGCCATCGCTTCGGATGGGGTTGTCTGCTCGCGAGGAGACTGGTCGAGACGGGCGCGCGGTATGTTGAAGTCGAGTACCAGTACGCGCCTTTCAAGGGGTTTGACATGCACGAGGACGGGCGGTCGCGCATGGAGGCGATGAAGGAACAGATTGACAGGCCCATCGGTACCTTGATTAAGGAACTTGATCAGCGCGGCATGTTGGACCGAACGCTTGTCGTTATTGCGACGGAGTTTGGACGCACCATCGCGGATCGTCCGTCAGCCGGGCAGGAAGCGGAAGGGTTCACGGAACAATCCACCGGCGAAGACCTGGTGATCGAGAGCGAGAAGATGTACGGATTCCACGGTCATTTCAGCAGTTGCAATTGCATGATGTTCTTCGGCGGGGGGATCAAGGGAGGTGCGGTCCATGGAATAACGGCGGAGGAACACCCCATGCTTCCGTTGGAAGGGGCAGTGACGCTCCAGGATGCCCATGCGACGATATACCATCAACTGGGCATCGCGCCGGACGTGTATTACGTGACGGAAGGCCGGCCGGTCTACGTCACGAACAACGGCGAAGGCAAGCCGATACGGTCGCTCATCGCTTGAACCACGATAGTGAGGTTGTTCATGGGTCTTTTTGAAATGCTTGACAATGCGTCCGCGGTGCACGCCGCCATTGTGCACATGCCCATCGCGTTGGCGGTCGTGGGCATCCCGCTGGTCTACCTGTGCGCCGTGACCACAGCGGGCGGCGAGGCGCTGCGCTGGGTTGCGGTCGCGTGCTACGCGCTTCTGGCCCTGTGCGGCTATGTCGCCTATTTGACCGGCGAGGGCGCGGAGGCGCGAATCCCGGCTGGGGCGCCCGCGGAACTGTGGAAACTCGAGAACATGCACGCGCAGATGGGCGAATGGGTCTGGATCCTCGGAGCGTTCACGGCGGTGATCCTGGCATTGAGCGCGGCTCGAGTCCGGGGAGTGAGGCCCACGATGATGGCGGTGGCCATGGTGGCGAGCCTGGGGACAGGCGGCTGGGTCGCGTACACCGCGCACCTCGGGGGGACGCTCGTGTACGTGTACGGGGCCGGAACCCCTGCAATGGATCGGTATGCGGCCCCCGCTGCGATGCCCGAACCCATCACGCCTGCGATGCCTTCCGAAGATCCGGCCGAAGTGGACGGTCTACCGTCCGAACCCTCCGCGATCGAGGACGATCCGCCGCTGCCCGCCACGCCTTCAACGGCGTTCACTCCGGCGATTCGACCGATTGATCTCGACCTGGCGAGGAACGTCAGTTATACAAAGGACATCGCCCCCATCATGGAGCAGTACTGCGTCGAGTGTCACAATCCCGACAAAGCACGGGGTGATTTCGACGCGACCAGCGTGCTCGCGATGATGGACGGCGGCAAGAAGGCGGGGCCGGGAATCAAGCCGGGGAAGCCGGACGAAAGCTCCGTCGTTCGCTATATTCGAGGCGAACTTCAGCCCCAGATGCCGAAAGGCGAGGATCCGATGAGCGAGGACCAGCTCCATGCGATTCGACTGTGGATTGCGGCCGGCGCCGTCGATGACAGTGCCGCTCCCCTGCCGGGTTTGGCGCAGGCGACCGCCGAAGTCACGTCGTCTAGTTCCGCGCTGTTGCCAGATGCGCAGTCCACTCCCGCCCGCAAGGAACCTGAAGCCGAGGCGAACGCGGCCCAACCGAGCAAGGACGCAAAGAACGACGTAACTTTCAACGACCTCTTGTTCAGCGGCGGGCCTGAGGAATTGCTGATTCTACGGCGGGCGCGCCGACTCGAACTCGTACCCCGGCCGGCTCCTCCCCCGAATACGACGGCGCCGTTCTACAACGAAGTCGATCGGTATATTTCAGCGAAATGGGCGGAGGTGGACCCGGATTTCGAGGGTGCCGTTTGCGATGACGAGACGTTTGCGCGCCGGGTGCACCTGGATGTCACGGGCCTGATTCCGACAGCCGAGCAAGTACGGGCGTTTGTTGCGGACCCGGCGCCGGACAAACGCGAGAAACTCGTCGATTCCTTGCTCGCCAACAATGAGGCTTACGCCGCGCATTGGACCCCGTTTTGGGAGGACGCCTTGTGTAGCAACGGCAACCATCAGGGAGGCGTCGGCACCCGCGGCAATTACCGGAACTGGATCTTCAAGTCCTTCAAGGAGAACAAGCCATACGATCTGATGGTGATGGAACTTCTTGATCCGCACATGCCCGAGCATCCGGGACGGTACGTGCTGCGTCAGGACCATACCCGTATTCTGAAGAGTGCGGCGGATACCGCCCAAGTCTTCCTGGGCACGTCGATGAAGTGCGCATCCTGCCACAATCATTTCGAGAACCCGGAGTGGCCGCAGGCCCGGTTCCTGGGATTTGCCGGGTATTTCACCCACGAAGACCTCGAACTGATCCGTTGCGAGGCGAAGACCGGCAAATACATTCCAACCGGCTTTGTTTTCGATCTGCCGGATACCCCGGCGGGAATTCCGATAAGCGAGGCCGCGAGAATCGCGCGGGTGGCACAACTGATCATCGACCCGGCCAATCCGCGGTTCTCGAAGACCCTCGTGAACCGGTTGTGGAAACGCTATCTAGGGCTGGGCCTGTTCGAGCCCGCCGACGATTACCGACTGGACGTTCCTGCGAGCCATCCGGAACTGCTCGAGTGGCTCGCCTTCGACTTCATGTCGCACAATTACGACATGAAACACGCCATTCGGACCATCCTTACGAGTCGCACGTACCAACTCGAGTATCGCGCGGAACTCGAAGACCACTATGACGTCGCAGACAAGGGGCTTCCGCGTTACTTTCGTTCGCCGAAACTTCGGCGCCTGACCGCGGAACAGTTGCTCGACAGCGTGCAAATTGCGTTGGGAGGTAACGTCACCGACCAGAACCGGGCGTATCGTAGTGACGAATCGACTCCGCTGACGCGCGCGCTGGGCCGGCCGGCGACACGGAACGAGGTAAGCACCGCCCGCGCCGACGATTCCGCCGTTGTCCAGTCACTCGAACTGCTGAACGGCCCCGAGTACTACGCCCGCATCTACGATGCGGCGACAGTCGATTCCTTCGCGCGACGAATTCGCAATGGCGAGGACAGCGCACCGCTGATCGATGAAATGTACTGGGCGGTGTTGAGCCGCGCTCCGACACCGGACGAGTGCGCCGCAGGTGTTCGCTTCCTCGAAGAGTCTCGCGTGGATGTGTCGTCTACCGGATTGCTCGACCGGGTCTACGTGGACGATCCCGCCGACCATCCGGATGCAACCCCTGACCAACCGAAACCGGGCGTTTGGGTAAGCGCAGAGAACGGACCCGTATGGAGTGGAACGGCCGCGCTTCGCATACGGCATCCAGCCCACACCCGATTGGATGCGACTGGCGAGGGCAGTATTCCATTGGAAGGAAACGAGGTGCCTGCCCCAGCCGCGGCGGAAAATCAGTTTGCGCCGGCTGCGTATATCACCTCCGACTTTGTGACCGCACAAGCCGACAGTGCGCGGCCCGTTGAAGGTGCGGATGGCCGGCCGCGGGCTGAATCGGGGCCAAAATCCGGTGCATCCACGGGGGACGACAGCGCGGCGCCGGTCCTTCTCGAACACCGAATTGGGGACTTATCGATAGAGTTGAGACCGGACGATGTGCTCTACATGTACGTTTTTATCGAACCGACCGACGCGCCGCGCGGGTTCATGCTGGAGTGGCGGCTCGCCGACTCAACCGAATATCGTGTGTACTGGGGCGAGAATGTGTTCGCAATGGGATCACCGCTTGAAAACTGCCATGACTTGGGGCCGCTGCCGGAGCCGGGAAACTGGGTCCGGCTCACGGTTCCCGCTTCAACGATCGGCCTCGAAAAAGGCCGGATCCAGTCGATAACGATCAAACAGGCCGACGGCACCGCATATTGGGACAGGGCGGGAGTTTTGCGCTCGCCCATCGGTGGTCCGGCAGCGGCAGCCGGTGATGCTCTATGGGCGTTGGTCACTTCGCCGGAGTTCCAATACGTTCAGTAGTGTGAAGTCTACTTTGCAAGCGCCGCTTGGTGTCCCGGCGCTTGATCGACCATCGTGTTCGCCGCTTCCCCATGCCAACTGACAAGTCCACTCGCGGATCTATGCCGTCCCCAACGCAACCGCTCTCGATTGCGGTCGAAGGAGGTGGTTCAAAGACTCGACTGCTCCTCGCCGGGGCGGACGGGCTTGTCTTGGCGGAAGCGGTGCTGGGCCCGGCAAATCCACTCTACATCGACCCGGACCGTTACGCCGCGGATATTGCGGAAATACTCTCTGCGTTTCGGACCAAAGCGCAGAAATGCCGTGGTGCCGTAACTGCCGTAGGTTTGGCCGCGCCGATGGACAAAAAGTTGATCAGGAAACTCGTCAGCGCGCACTTCGGCCGGGTGCGTGTCATGGAATTCACCGAGGGGCAAGTCGCCCTTGCGGCCTGCGGACTCGAGTCGGGAATGGTGCTGGTGGCCGGAACCGGATCGAGTTGCCACTACATCTCGCGCGCAGGTAAAGTCATCGCGCGGGGCGGTTGCGGGCCGCAGTTTGGAGACGAAGGCAGCGCCTACTGGATCGGCCGCGAGGCCATTGCCGCCGCCATGCGTGCCAAGTACGGCGGCGGAGAAAGTACGACCCTTTGCCGAAGTTTGTGCGCGTTTTTCGAGATCCCCTCGATGTGGAGCATCTTTTCGCTGACGACCGCCGGCGGGCACGTACCCGCGCATCGAGTGGCCGCGTGCGCGCCGGTGGTGGCGCAATGTGCCGCGGTCGGTGATAGAATTGCACGCGACATTTTGAAGCGCGCCGCCGGTGAACTTGCCGGTCTTGTGGCAAGAACGTCCAAGGCCGCCGGAGTTCGGGAGGGGACCTTGCCGCTCGTGCTGAGCGGCGGGGTCTTTTGTGCAGGAGAAGCGATCGTTAGTCCCCTTCGCGCGCATCTGCGCCGGCACGTGGCCGCAAGGGTGAAAATAAGGGGGCCGGTACTTGAACCCGCCACGGGCATATTGCGCCTGTTAAAGCGCCGATTGGAATGAAAGGGCCCAAGTCTGCCGTGTATCTGGATCGGTACTTTCACAGTGTTGATACCGTGTTCCGCTGCATCCGCGAGACTCAGCGCGCTGCAATCGAGCAAGCCGCCGAAACCGTGGCGATGGCACTTTCGCGCAGTGGCGCACTGCTGGTCATGGACACCGGCCATATGTTGAGACATGAAGCGTTCACACGCGCAGGAGGACTGGTCGCCTGGACACCATTCTCCTACGCCATGGACGTGGACTGTCCCATAGACCACCGCAAGACCGACCCGCTTTCGCGCGACACCGTCGAGATGGAAGCCCGGACTGTGGCGCTCGCCCTCGACCAGAGCAAAATTCGGCGAGGCGACGTTTTGATCATTAATTCCAACTCCGGCCGCAGCAGCAATGTCGTCGAGTTGGCGTTGCAATGCAAGACTCGAGGCGTCACGACGATCGGGATATCGTCGTCCGAACAAATGCGGAGGTGTTCCGCGGTCCACCCCAGCGGCAAGAAGCTGTTCGATGTTGCGGACTTCGGAATTGACAACTGCACCCCATTCGGCGACGCCTCCGTCGAGGTGAAGGACAATGAAAAAATGTGCCCCCTGAGCGGACTCGCCGCGACCTATATACTCTGGGCCATCCAGGCGGACGCGGTCGAGCGACTGCAGGAGCGCGGAGTGAACCCCACCATTTATCGGAGCGTGCACGTGAGCGGACCGGACTTCGTCGAGGAGCAAAGGCGGAAATACCTCGAGCGTGGAATTTGACCGCGGCGGCGTGCCCGCCCGCACCCGAGAGAAAGCATCGAGAGGCTTTGTTCCTTTTGACAAGCGGTGATGTGGCTCATTAGATTTCGGGAAAGTTTCGACATGCAAGCCCGGCGCGGACGAGGAAGACCGATGTGTTAGACGAAGCCCCGTACGCGAAAAACGTCCTCCCCGAAGTAGCGCCGGGGCCTCGCCGACGGATTCGCGCCCTGACTATCAATCTAGCTCTTTTCGGCGCGACGGCGGCTCTTCTTGCCGTGACGGCCGAGTTCGTGTTCCGGCACCGCTACGATCACATGATCCGCAAGCAACGGGACACGGTGGACGCTGTGCAACCGTGGGTCAAACAGCACCCCGAACTGGGCTACACGTGGATCGAGAACGTCAAGGCGAACGACGATATTCGCTTCGACATCAATGACATTGAACCGCGTCCGCTGTCGACGGACGAGTTCGGTGTCTGCAATCCACCTGGAGCGATCGCACAGCGAAAACAGGGACGGCCGGTAGACATCGTCGGGGTTGGCGATTCGTTCATGGAAATGGCGGCCAACGTATTCTACGAGCGGTTCCGCGCCACCGATCAGTTGTATTACAGCGCGGCAATCATGCGGTATTGTCCGGCCCAGTACACCGATATGCTCCGCAGCGTCGCGATTCCCATGAAACCGATGACGATTCTCTACGGCGTGTTCGAGAATGACTTTCTTGAAATTGAGGACTATGACAATTGGCGCCGCAGCGGAATCCCCTGGTTCGACTATCATTCCGGTACGTGGTGCGGGCCGCCGACTGGTGTCACGCCCCTGGCCCGCTTCCTGAAACGAACGACGCGGGGCTGGTCCGCGTTCTACCGCGTGATCGAGGCGCGCATTTGGGGCGAACGGATCAGCACAACGCGGCCCAGCCCCGGACAGGTTTCGCGCGTTCGAGACGAAATCGCGGACGCCGCCGAGATCGCACATTCGCATGGGATTCGGTTTCTCGTTCTGCTCATCCCGAGCAAACGGACGGCGATCCACGGCTCCTCGCCGGAATCTGTCGAGTATGACCGACTCCTGAGCGAACTCGGAGATTCGATCCAATTCCTCGACTTGCGACCGATCTTCCGTGCGGTACCGGACCCATCCACCTTGTATTATGTGACGGATGGACATTGGAACGACACCGGCTGCGAAGTGGCCTGCCAGGCAGTCCTTGAATGGTTGGATCGGAAGGGTGTGTGAATCTCGAAGCAATTGAACAGCGATGCCTGAACTACCTGAAGGAGGTGTCGCGGCCGCTTGTTCCTATCGGGCGGTTATTGCGTCATCTGCACCAAGACGATGCGTGCGCCGGCATCACGGAGCGAGAGCTGCTTGCGTTCTTGCGCAGGCATGAACTCTTTCGTGTTGTCGATCCGCTGGGTCTCGCTACGACCGCGGACGGCGCGCGGGAAATGGAAGCGGCAGGAATCACCTCGAGTCCCTGCGTGATCCTGTCTACAAGGGTTCCGTCCGCGGATGAACTTCGAACTCTGATGGAATCCCAGATGCAGCGGCTTATCAGCGCGCTCGAATCCGCGCTTGACGAGGCTGAATCGATGGGGGACGCGCAACGCTCCTCGGAAGTCCTCGAGGTGCTGGAACGGGCGCGAAAGCTCCAGTTCCATCTAAAGGACGCGATGGAAGGGCCGTGAGCGGATAGAACCGGCCTCAATGCGCTGGAACAGGCGAAGTCCCCGCTCGCAAGGCATCTCATGCGAGCCGTTATTGCGCAAACCACGCAGACTACCCCCCAAGCAACGATTGGCCCTCGAAGTCGTCCGGCACGTCCGCGCCGAGGAATTCCAGGGCCGTCACGCCGAGATCGATGATGGCGGGGTCTTGTCGCGTAATGGGCTTGTTCGAGAAGAAGATCCCCGGCGTCGTGTGGACGTCCGACGCGGCATGTTCGCCGCTCCATTTGTCATTATTGATGTCGAAAAGTTCCGGCGGCGCCGAACCACTGACGGTTGCCTTGCTGGACTGATAGCCGTCGGCATACCCGAGTTGAAGATCCGGGGCGTCGGCTTCGGCAATCCCCGGAAAATCCTCGCGCGTATAGATCGCGGTGAACACCTTATCTCCGGTATCCGGATCGGCCACTTCCAGCAGTTTGGACTTGATTTCCGCGATGAGCGCATCGGCGTCCTCCGGATCGACGATGCCTCGACCCTCGCGCCCCCGAAGGTTCAGGAAAATGCTTCCCAAACCAAGGCTGTACGCTTTGGATTTGCTCCAGTCGTAGCCGAACAAGAACTGCTTGCTGTTGGACGCATTGGCGGCATCGCTCTGGCCCTCGACGGCCAGGTAGCCGTTGCGGATTAGCCAGGTGTTCACGTTCAGGCCCTTCCGGTAGCTCTTGAATCCGTGGTCGGAAAGGACCATCAGCAGGTCGTCGGTCCCGATTCTAGCCATGGTCTCGCCGACGATTTCGTCCATTTTCAGGTACGTGCTCTCGACTGCGCGACCGTACTTGGCGGCGCCCTCCGCCGTGTACAAGGGATGTTTCGGGTCGCGGAACCGCCAGAACATGTGTGAAACGCGGTCGGGTGCCGTCCAGGCGCCGATCAGCAGATCAAACTGGCCGCGGCCGAGTTCGTCCAGAAACAAGCGGGCTTTCCACGCGGTCGTCTCCATCACGTCTTCCAGGAACGCGTCGTCGGTCAACGCATCCTGCCGCAAGGCATGGGTGTCGTAGGTCCACCCGATGGTCTTGTACAGACCGTAGCGGTCCATCAGTTCGCCCGAATACGCCTCCGGCGTGCTGAAACGTATGTACGGCGCCTTGGGGTGGAACTGGAGGCACGCCATGTAGAGTTTTACGTGTTCACCCGCTTCCACAAGGTAATAGCGGCTAATCGCGCGCACCGTGAATTTCGGCGTGACCTCGAAAGTCCACTCCAGCCACTTCGACCACTGGCCTTCATTCAGCTCGAACGTTTCCATTGGGGTCTTAATCGTCAAGGCGTGCGCGGCGCGGTCGACAGTAAATTCGAGCTCTACTTCAACATACCCTCCCGGATCGGTCGAGCTGGCGACGAGCGGGTTGCGCGCCCCCGGCATTTTGACCTTGGCCACGTCGTTCTCAAACTTGAGCGGAATGGGTATGCCCCCCGAGAACCCTTTCTCCAGAGTTTCCTTGGTGTACGTGTCGGAAAACGAATAGAACGAACTGTCCGTGCCGCGAAGATCGGTGACACCCAGCCCGCAACGCATCAGCCCGTGCGACATGTCGTCGGCGGGAAACGCGAATGGAACGCTCAAGACTTTGCAGGCGAGTCCCTGCCGGTCGGCAACGACCCAGAATGCATCGCCTTTTCGGTAGCTCTCGAAGTATGCTGGTTTGGTTACCGATCCGTCAGCGGCGAGCTTGGCGTGCACCGCCTTTCCAAATCCCTTGTCGGGAATGTAGGTCCGGGGGTTGCGCTTGAGAAAATCGAACACGCCGTGATTGCCGGTGGTCTTGCAGGTGCTGAATGACGACCACGCGGACGGCGACTGCGGCGGAATCGCGGAACGCAGCGACTTGAAAGTGCCCTGCTCCGAGAGCTTCTTCATATTCGGCAATTCGCCCGCGGCCATCATCGTCTCGACTATCGTGGGTTCCACACCGTCAAATCCCAGGATAATCACACGGCCGCTCTTCTCCCGAGGTGGCGCTTGGGGCGCGGATGCCGGCGCCGCAGCAACTTCGTCGGGACCGGCCTCCGTGCGGAGTGCGGCAGGTCCCGCTTCTTCCCCGCTCGGCCTCGGTTCCGGACCAGCCGCTCCGCAGCCGGGGGCAATTAGAATGCCGACAACTGTTGCCGCGGCAGGGAACAAAATAAAGGGAATGAGTCTTCGAGAGGGCATAACGTCAGAATTCCTTCGCGCTTGACCACCGGACACTACAATTCCGCCAAGTATATCGACCGCGTACCTCGACCGCAATGAAATCCCCGGCGCGGGCGGCCGGTTGACGGACAGGCGGCGGGCCGGTTCTCGAGCGCACGACGCCGCGGGAGCGGTGTCACGAGAGAAATGGAGAGACAGAGGCTGGTGTCAGGATGACGCGGTCCTGAATTTCACCGGACGTTCAGACCGGAGTGGAAGGCGCGACAATCATTGAAGAGTGGCCGATGCTTTACGTTTACTTTTTCAACACAATCGGGTCAGTAACAGTTTCCTCGCCGGAATCCCCCGCTCTTGCGTTGACGACCTCGGGCCTGAATCCGTCGGCGCTGATCTCGAGTACGTAGAGGCCCGGTTCGGTCTCGATCACGAATCGCCCCTCGGGATTATTGAAGCTTCGCGGCCTTCCGTCGTCCGGAGTGGGCAAGATCGACGCGCTGCCGGAACGCATGGTCGCGACGACTTCAAAGCGTGTCACCGGCCGGCCTGCCTCGTCCACAACGGTCCCGATAATGCGGCCGAGGGGATTCAGGACAAAATCCACGCCACTTGACCCCGCCGCGATTCCGTCCTGCGACTGATTGATGAAACCGGGTGCGGAGGCTTCCACGGTGTAAAGGCCGGCCGTGAGACCCGTGAACGTATACGATCCGTCGAAACGCGTGCGAGCGAAACCGCCGGGATGCTTTGGCGTAAACAGTCGCAGCGATGCGTTCACCGGACTGCCTTGCGTATCCGTTACCCGTCCCGATATGTCAAAGACGTCCTCGTCGTAGACGAGTCGCATTCCGCGAATGGCCTGACCGCTTTGAATGGTAAACGCGGAGAGTTCTCTTTGCTCCCCGCCGCCCGGAGTTGCCAGCACCCGGTGGCTTCCGGGTACGAGTCCTGTGAGAACAAACCGCCCGTTTGCGTCGGAATTGCCGACAGCCGGCATGGCAGGGAACTCGAGCGCATCGGAAATTACCAACAGGCTCGCGCGCAAAGGCCTGCCACCGCTATCAACGACTTGTCCGGCAATCACGCCCGTTCGCGGCAGTTCGAGCACGAGCGTAATGTCCGCGCGAGGGACCTCGACTGGCCCAACGTTGTTGCTCAGCGCGTCCGGCGTAACGGCACTGAGCAACACAAGATCGCCATCCGGCGCGCCGGGCAGGACGAATTCCCCGTTTTCGTTGGTGCTCGTCTCGTCCTGCCATCCGCTCCGGCCCAGACCCCGAACTTCGACGCCTGACACCGGTTCGCCCTCCGCCGTAACGACGACTCCCGACAACGCGTTCCCTCGCCGCAGCGGAATCTCGATATCTTCGACTACTTGTCCCGCCGTGAGATACAGCGGGGATTCGTGACGGTTTTCGCCGGGCACATTCGCCACGTAACCCGGAGCGCGCACCGCGTACATCACATAGTTGCCCGGGGGCAGTGCCGAGATTTCAAAGCTTCCGTCCTCCCCCGATGTGTCAAGTCGATACGGACGTCGATCCGCTGCCCGCCGAATCGCCACCGTCGCGCCGCCCACGCCCTCGCTCGTGTCCGCGTCGTAGGTGCGCCCGGTTACGGTGCCGCCTGTTAGCGCACGCAGTTGAATTCGCGGCGGGATTCGGCTTCGCGTCAACTCCACGGTGACGGGTCCGCCTTCGACGACGAACGGCGATGTCGCCACATCGATCAGGTATCGCCCTTCGTCAAGTCCGTCAAATTGAAACGTACCGTCTTCCCCGCTAACAGTCTGAAGGGAACCGAGGTCCAGGTCCTGCAACGTGGCCGTTAGCGTCATACCGCCAATCCAGTCACCGGTCTCTGCGTCAATCACTTCACCCGATAACGCAATGCCACTTTTCAGCACCAACACGATGTCGCGCGCGCCGGCGCGGACCGGTTCGGACACCAGCGGCGAATGGCCGGATGCCGTCACATACAGCGACCATTCCTCGATGGGCAGTACAGGCAGCAGGAATTTCCCGTCGCCGTCTGTCTTCACTTCAAGCCGTGCACGCGCAGCGTCGGCGGCGGGTTCGCCATCGTGCTCGATCGGGGTCACGGTCGCTCCGGCGACCGGCAATCCCGCGGAATCGCGCACGATGCCGCCGGTCGGCAGTCCCTCCTGTAGCGCCAAGACGACGTATCTCACTGCGGCTTTGGGCTTGAGCCGGACCTGCACGGCCGCAAACCCGTTTTCACTGCGGGCCTCGACGTTGAGCGCGCCGAACGGCAACCCGGTCAACTCGAAGGAACCATCCGCTCCGACGACCGTTTGCATATGGGATGAATCCGGCTGTGCCTGTGCCCGATCCAGGCGATGAATGACCGCCTTCACCGTTGCCTGCGTCGGCGCCGATCCATCCGGCGCGTACACCCGCCCACGAATGGTCCCCCGCCCAACGGCGCTAGTGGGGGTCGTTACAGGCGGTGGCGCTACCGTTACCTGGCGACGGGTTGTCGGCGGAGCATGAGGCTCAACCTCGCGCTGTGCTGTGCCCGGTCCTTGCTCCGGTTGCGGTGGCGCCTCGCCGTTTGGAAGAAGCCACACAAGCAGGACCACGCCCACCACGCAAATTACGATGACTGTCAGCAGCCACCGCGCTGAACGGAACATAAGCCATACCTCCTACTGGCCGCTACAGCGCTTCGACCCCGGTGCTAAGATCGCGGGCGTCCATGCCAGCGGCCGTATCGTTTAGTCCATACGCTTCTATCTTAAGCCGTTCCCGTTTACCGGCAATTCCAGCCGATACCGAGACCACGGACTTGAAGACTTTGGATCGGAATTCGGCTGGGCTTCTGGCCTTAAGGGACACTGCAAATTCCCAAGGGGAAACTCGATCCACATCCCAAGTCACGGCTTCACCCTCGACGATTTCCAACTGCAGGTTCTCTATTGCCTCATGATATGGAGAATACACGCGAACAGCTTGTAGCTTTTCGCCTTCCACTGGTAGCATTCCAAACATCACGTTTTGTGGTTCAGCTACAACCAGATCGAGTACCTTTCCAACGAGCGAAACAAGCTTATCAGGCACAAGCTCGTCGTTTGTCTGCAGAACGAGCGTCTTTGCAAACTGTCCATACGGTGCTTCGGGGTTCAGTGCGACACGGACGCAGGTCGCCCGCTCGCCGTCCTCGGCGCGACTGACTTCGAGCGAAAAAAATTGCCTGTCAACGTCAGTACGTATTACCTCAAGATCCAAGTTTGCCGGCCATCGCACGGTGAATTCGCGCGCCACATCCCCGCCGCGCAGCACGGGGCCGAAGTCAATTTGCGCAACGTGGTCGGGTTCTACCTCCCCTTGAAAAGCAAGATATATCGAACTCCCATTCGAAAACTGGACTTGCACATATTCCGCTACCTGCCCTGACTTTCCCTGTGTGTAAAGTGTAACCGGCAATTCCGCTGCCGAACCTGGCGGAATAATTTTCAGTTCATCCGCCACCGCGGTGCAACTACACGAGGTCTGCACCGCTACGACTTCTAACGCCTCGAGTCCCGGGTTGTGCAGCTCGAATGTGTGTTCGACTTGCGTTCCCGCGCGAACCCGCCCAAAGTGGTACGAAAAGGGACTATTCTCGTACGCAGCTTCACTTTTTGTAGGCGAATCGCAGCCTTGAAATTCCAGCAGGACGAGCACCGCCAATACTGAATGGACAGGCGGACACGAAATAAGTCTGCACACGCCTTTCCGCATCTGACTCACCCTTTTGAAACGCGGCTAAAGATGGACAGTATGTTTGGTCACTCTTCTGGGCACGGATTCCAGCCAAGCCAGTTTACGTACGTCAGCATATCTTCCCAATCTTCAGCGGTCTCCTCACAAACGTACATAGCGTCTTCTCCTGGACATTCTTGGAGAATATCCCGGTGGCACCAGCGTTTTTCTGCGCAAAGTGCGGAATCGTACCCCTCCCAGTTGAGCATTCCCTGGGGATATGGCATAAGGTAGTGGCGAAATGGCTGCCGGTTCCGGTACTTTAATCCGCACATGGTTTTTGCACAATCCGGGCAACTGCTGGGGAGGAATTCACAGGCAAACTTCTTTTGGCAATCCGCCGAGGCCGAATTGTTGAAGATAATTGAGGGGTACAGGGCAAGCCACGTCGCTACCACCACCGCAATGACTAACACGCGTAACCTTGCCGCTACTCCCGACAGTGTAACTTTCTGGTGCATCGCAAGGGCCTCCTCTTTTCTCTTGATCCTAAATCTTAATCCTCGCATCACCGGATGTGCGGTCTTGCTTCCGGTGGGACCACGTCTTTCGGCACCCATTGCCCCTCATAAAGCAGCATTTCGGTGACTGTACCGTCAGGACTATGTCTATAGAGACGTGTACGTG
>BTUX01000040.1:0-22164 GCA_045863315.1 Candidatus Hydrogenedentota bacterium
ACATCATTTATCGAAACGTTTGGGTCGCGGCGCGGTCGTAGCGGGGATTGCCGAATTGGCCCCGCTTCGAGATTTCTGCGACGTTACCTGCCGGAGAATTCAGGGACAGCTGGACATGAGCCTTTGACACACCCGTAGAGGATGAAAATGGGCGCGGTTGGGGGTATGGTTGGGCTGGGCCGCCGGGGTTGCCAAGTCGTTTGTCTGTGGTGCGTTGGAGCCTGCGGGACAGCTTGACCCGGACATCGTATCGGACCCTAACCCGCATTTCTCGCCAGTCGCCCCCGATGAGGGGGCGACTGGTGAGAAATGCTCTGAAGATAGCATGTGGGTGAACGGGGTGAGGATTCTTCACACCTACAACCCGTTTTGTCGTGCCGTTGCATAACGATGTGTGCTGTACGAAGTTGTATCCTTGAATGCCTCCGGGTGTGAAAAATCCGGGCTGGATTGTGCCAATGCGCCTCCGCGGTGCGCAGTGTGGCCGAGCACGCGAAGCAGACTGTTTTTCCGTGATGTCCACCCTGGCGATAACGCGCGCTGCGCGAAAGGGCATTGCGGTGGAGCATCATTCGCGGTGGTGCACACGGCTATCGTCCCTTTCAGGCGCGGACCTTCTATACAGGGCTTTGAATCGCTCGACGAGACGACCTGCAATGGCGTAGGGTTCCGTGGCGCCATGGTCGCTGGCCCGGTTCGCTGACACGTTTGCCAAACGCAATCCATAGCCGTTAACCTAGCGGATATGCGGAATGGGGTACCCGCCTCCGCCTACGCGATCCCATGCCTTGAAGATGACGGAAGTCCCTTCAATTCATGGGTCGGGCGTTCGCGTGCTCGTCATCGCGACCCTGCTGGAGATTCAAGTCATAGTCCGACGGTAAGCCAGTTGACGAAATGGAGTGAAAACAGTCTTTCTATGAAGTCGCATGTCGTTCGTGTTTACCCGTCCAGGGAACCGCTCCCGCGAGCGGAGCAACTCGCATGGAAGATTGCTCAGGTCGCGACGGATCGCGCCCCGATGGATGCGGACGCGCAGGACATGGTGATCAACCGCATCATCGACAACGCGTCGGTCGCGGTAGCGGCCGTCAACCGCAGGCCTGTCGCGAATGCGCGAAGCCAGGCATTGGCGCATCCGCGTCCGGACGGCGCGCAGGTCTTTGGCTTATCAAATAACGACGGCTTCGACGCCGAATGGGCGGCGTGGGCCAACGGGACGGCGGTGCGGGAACTCGACATGCACGACACGTTTCTGGCGGCGGACTACTCGCATCCCGGCGACAACATCCCGCCGATTCTCGCCGTGGCGCAACAATGTGGCGAACGCCGAAGCATCACCGGGTCGGACGTGATCCGCGGGATCCTGGTTGGGTACGAGATTCAAATCAATCTGGTCAAAGCGATTTGCCTGCACAAACACAAGAAGGACCATATCGCGCACCTGTGTCCGGCGCAGGCGGCTGGCATTGGCAGTCTGCTGTCGCTCGATGCCGAGACGGTGTATCAGGCGGTGCAACAGGCGGTCCACGTCGCGTTTACGACGCGCCAATCGCGCAAGGGAGAGATCTCGAGCTGGAAGGCCTACGCCCCCGCCCACGCCGGCAAACTTGCCGTGGAGGCGGTGGACCGCGCGATGCGGGGCGAAGGTAGTCCCTCGCCGATTTACGAAGGAGAGGACAGCGTAATCGCCTACATGCTGGACGGCCCCGAGGGTCGCTACGAAGTCCCCCTGCCCGAAGCGGGTGAACCCTTGCGGGCCATTCTTGAATCCTACACGAAGGAACATTCCGCGGAATACCAGTCGCAGGCGCTCATCGATCTTGCGTTTCGCATGCGCTCGAGGATCGCCGAATTCCAATCGATCGAGTCCATCACGATTCATACCAGCCACCACACGCATTACGTGATTGGGACCGGCGCAAACGATCCGCAGAAGATGGATCCGAAAGCCAGCCGCGAAACCCTGGACCACAGTATCATGTATATTTTCGCCGTGGCCTTGCAGGACGGGCGCTGGCATCACGTCGACAGTTATGCGCCGGAACGCGCCTCGCGCCCGGATACCGTGGAACTGTGGCGAAAGATTTCCACGCGCGAGGACCCGGAATGGACGCGGCGCTACCACGCGACCGATCCGAGAGAAAAGGCTTTCGGCGGACGTGTCGAGATCCGGATGAAGACGGGCGAGACGATTGTGGACGAACTGGCCGTGGCGAACGCGCACTCGCTGGGGGCGAAGCCGTTTCAGCGCGCCGATTACATTCGAAAGTTCTTGACGCTCACGGATGGCATCGTGAGCGACCGGGAACGCGAGCGTTTTCTGCAACGCGTTCAGGATCTGCCCGATCTAACCGCCCGACACTTCCGCGAACTCAATGTTCAGGTCGATGCAAGCGTATTGAACTGCCGTCAGCGAGACGACCGCGGCATCTTCTGACGAGTTATAGAGGACCCACTCATGTTCCAGCAGCGCCGTCGCCCAAATCAGCAGCCTGTACGGAGGTTTCCTTCGATCCTGGTGTTCGCATTCTCCCTGCTTGCAACAGCGTTTTCCTCCCTCGCCGACCTGCCCCTGAAACCGCCCAAGCACGGCGGCGTCTACGTGGTGGCCCATCGAGGCGTGCATACCGGTATTCCCGAGAACTCCCTGGCTGCGTATCGGAAGGCGATCGATATCGGCTGCGATTTTGTCGAGATCGACGTGCGCGCCACCAAAGACGGCAAGTTTGTCAGCATCCACAACGCAACCATCGATGCGTACGTGGAAGGGAAGACCGGACGGGTGAAGGACATGACCCTCGATGAACTCCGCGCACTCGATATCGGTATCCGCCACGGCGAGCAGTGGAAAGGGACCCGGATTCCGACATTTGAGGAGATCCTCGATCTCTGCAAAGGAAGAATCGGCATTTATCTTGACTTGAAGGACGCCCCCGTCGCGCCGCTGGTGGAACTCATCAAGGCCCGAGGCATGGAGCACGACGTTCTCTGGTACGTCGGCGGCAACCACTTGAAGGAATTAAAGGACCAGTGCGCGGAATGCATCGAGATGCCCGACCCCGGCCCCGAAAGCAATCTTGCGAGCATGCTGGAGGAACTGCGGCCCCGGGTGGTCGCGTCGGTCTGGCGCTACTATTCGAAGTCGTTTGTGGAAGCGTGTCACAAGGCGGGCGCCATCGTGATTGTCGACGAAAGCGATCCTTCCTGCTGGGAAGACGCGGTGTCGTGGGGTAGCGACGGGATTCAGACGGACCATCCCGAGGAATTGATTGATTTCTTGGTGGAGCGAAGGAAAAAATCGAGATAGTCCGGATTTTTCACACCCACGCGCGTTGGAGGATACAACATGGTACAGTGCGCACCGTTATGCATCGTCGCCGCGCGGCACGGCAGAACAGATGGTGGGTGTGAAAAATCCTCAACCAAATCACTCCCATGCTTTCTCCAGAGCATTTCTCACCAGTCGCACCCCGTCAACCGGGGCGACTGGTGAGAAATGCGGGATAGAAGCGTGGTGGCTTACTTCGCCGGCTGTTCGATCGCGACGGACGTCTCTTGCTTTTTTCCGTCCTTGTTCTTCGCATTAAATTTCTTGGCTCGAGCGAGCGCCCGCTTTTCCATGCCGATGAAGAACGAGAGGAGGGGCGGGATCAGGAAGACGGTGAACACCGTTGAAACGGCGAGCCCCCCAATGACCACGCTGCCGAGCCCGCGGTACAACTCGGAGCCGGGCCCGGGCCAGACGACCAGCGGCAGCATGCCGAAGCAGCTCGTCGTAGCGCTCATGTAGATTGGACGCAGCCGGGTCCGCGTCGACTCGACGATGGCCTCTTGTAGGTCCATGCCCTCGATGCGGATTAGGTTTAGCGCCTGGTGCACAATCAGTATCGCGTTGTTGACGACCGCGCCGACGAGGATGATGAATCCGAGCATGGTCAGAATATCCAGGGACTGCTGGTGGATGAACGTGTCGACGACCCACAATCCGGCGAAGCCGCCGATACCCGCCAGCGGCACGGTGAACATGATGATCAGGGGATAAATGAAATTTCCGTACAGCGCGGCCATCAGCAGGTAGGTAATGGCCGCGGCGAGCAGGAAATTCCATTGGAGGGCGTTGCGCGTGTCGGCCAGCTTGTCCGCGGTGCCGCTCAAGTTGATGTTCACATCCTCGAGGGCTCCGCGTTCGCGCAACGCCGGCACAACTTCCCCCGTAATGATCTCCATTGCTTCCTGAATGGTGATCGAGTAGGGGGGGGTCACCTGCAAGGTGATAGTCCGGTCCCGTTCGAGGTGCCGGATCTCGGTCATGCCCGTCGTCTCTTCCATTCGGGATACCGTTGAGACGGGAACCGTGCCTTTCGCCGTGCTCACCAGCGCTTTGTAGAGGTCTTCCGGTGTTTGAATCCGGCTGTCGTCGGCCTTTACC
The DNA here is from genome assembly GCA_045863315.1 of Candidatus Hydrogenedentota bacterium. Lineage (GTDB taxonomy): Bacteria > Hydrogenedentota > Hydrogenedentia > Hydrogenedentales > SLHB01 > JABWCD01. The sequence continues at coordinate 4,433 of BTUX01000040.1, forward strand.
ACCAGATCGATTTTCTTTTGTCCTTCCTGTTTGAAGTCACCCACGCGGCGTCCGTCCATAAGCACGTCGATGCCGATCCCCAGTTGGCGGGCGGTCATGCCCACTGCCCGCATGCGTTCGCGCTCGGGGCGAAACACAATCTCGGGAAAGAGCACCTCCAAGGCCGGTCGCGGGCGAATCTGCACGTCGGCGATCCGCGCGCCGATCTCCTTTCGAAGCAGCGAGGCCGCCTCGATCAGTTCGGACATTTGACCGCCGCTGATGTCCACGTCGATGTTGCGTCCGCGTCCGCGGCCGGTCTGTAGCACGCTTGCTTGATTGCTGACGCCGATCACGGACGGAATCTGGGCCATGGCTTCGCGGCACAACGGTATCAATTCACGCGTGCGCGCCTGGTCTTTGGACACCACGCCAAACATGAGCGAGCTTCCGCGGCCCATGAAGAAGATTCGTTCGATGCCGGGATAGCCCATATAGCCGGGCTCGTAATAGGGTTCGAGATACTCGTAAATCTGTCTGCCGATGGAGGCGCGCTCCTCGTAGGACAGCCCTGGCGGAGGCGTCATGATATTGAAGATAAGGTCCCGATTCCCCTCGGGCAAATACTCCATCTTCGGCATCATGAGGTACGTGCCGCCCGTCCCGGCGATGGTGAGGAGCATGACGGTAACTATCCGCGTGATTCGGTTGCGTAGGACGCCGCGCGTCAGGACGCCTATGCATATTGCCGACGCGGCGCCGCCTAAGCGCCCCAACGCGTCCGTCCCTTTCGAGTCCATCGAGAGCGCGCCGGAACCGGCCCAACCGTAGAGGAGGTTCGAGAGAGAAGGAATTACCGTGGTGCAGACGAGCAGGCTGATCAGGACGCCGGCCGTAATCGCGATGGCGATCTCACGAAAAAGTTGCCCCGCCTCCTGTTCCAGAAACGCGACGGGCAGAAACACGGCCACGTTGGTCAAGGACGAGGCCAGGACCGCGCCCCACACTTCGCGCGTGCCGTCGTACGCCGCCGCGTCCGGCGCCTTCCCGAGTTTACGGTGGCGGTCGATGTTCTCGAGCACGACGATCGAGTTGTCGATGAACATGCCGACGGAAAAGGCGATACCCGCGAGGCTGACCACGTTGAGGGACCCGCCGGAACCGTAAATGAAGATGAAAGTGCCGATAATGCAGATGGGTATTGAACTGGAGACGACGACGGTCGGCGCAATTCCGCGCAGGAAAATCAACAACACGGCGACAGCCAGCACGCCGCCTATCATGATATCGTGCTTGACTAGGGCAATCGCCCCGCGGATATAGGGACGCTGTTCGGACGTCCACTCGAGGCGGAGTCGTTCTCTCTTGAGCTTGCCTTCGTTCAGGCCGATTACGACCCGCTCGATCTCATCCGTCAATTCAAGAACGTTTGTCCCCGGTTCGGGGGAAATGCCGATCGAAATACCCGGCTCCCCGTTCGTCAACATCGGCGTGTTCAACTTTTCAAAGCCGAATTGGACGTGCGCGATATCACCGACCGTGACCACCCGTTCGCCGTCGGATTTTAGGATAACGTTCCGGATGTCCTCCTGCGATCGGAATTCCGCCACCGTTCGGATGCGGTAGTCGCGCCGGCCCACGCCCAGAACTCCCGCCGCGACATTAGTGTTCTCCGCACGCAGCGCCTCGACGACCGAATCGATGGTGAGGTTGTGCAAAGCGAGTCGTTCCGGATCGACAATAACCTGCATTTGTTTTTCGACGCCGCCGCTCGTCCACACGTCGGCGACGCCGTCGACGCGTTCGAAGTACTGGCGGATTTCGTCCTCGAAATACGTGAGATAGGTGTAGACGTGGTTTGGGTTGCCCTCCTCGGTTCGCAGCACCACCCACACCACCGGCGATGTTTCGGTCCCCGACGCGGTGACAACCGGCTTGTCGACGTTTTCGGGATACTCGGGTACTTCATCCAGTTTGGTCGAGACTCGAAGCAAGGCGACGTCAATGTCCGTGCCGATGGCAAACGTCAGCCGGATTTCTCCCCGGTTGTTGTAGGACTGACTCTCCATCTGGACCAGCCCGGGGATTCCCTTGAGGTACTTTTCCTGCTCCTCGATGATGTCCCGTTCGATCTCATAGGGCGTCGCGCCGGGCCACACGGTCTCGACGCTGATGATCGGCTCTTCCACGCGCGGACTGAGTTGATATGGCATACGGTTCAGCGCCATGGAGCCAAACAGCACGACAAGCAGCACACCGACCGCGACGGATACGGGGTTTCGGACGGAGAATTTGATGATATCCATGGGATGTGGGACGGCCCGGCGGTTTCAGCCGCTACGCCGTCAACTCGACTCGATGATTTCCACGGCCTGGCCCGGGCGCAGGCGCTCATGCCCTTTCGTAACCACGACAGCGCCCACGTGGATGCCGTCGCCGCGAATCCCGGCGGTCAGCCCTTCGTATCCAACGACGTCCACCGGCGCGCGGACCGCCCTGCCGTCTTCAACACGATATACGACGCTCTCGTGCCCGTCCCTGATCACCGCATCGCGGGGTACCACCATGCACGGCATCTCTTCGCTGGCGGGCATCTGCGCCTGCGCGGACATGGCCTCGAGAATCCACGGCCGGCCCTCGACGCGAATTTTCACCGGAAACATGCGCGATGGTATGTCGCCCTTTGGGATAACGGTGACAATCTCCCCCGGAACGAGGGTGCCGGCTACCCGCACGTCAACGGGGGTGGCGGGCTTCACGTACCGCAGTATGTCCTCCTGGACGTTGACAATGACATCAAACAGGTCGTCCCGCGCGAAGATCGCCACGGTCGCGCCCGCGCTCTTCCAGTCGCCCACCTCGGTCATCCGCTCGATCACTCGCCCGTCGTACGGCGCTCGAATGGTCTTCTTCTCGAGTTCCCGCTCGATGCGGTTCACCTCCGCCTTTGCCTGTTCAAGCCGGTGTTCGGCCGCTTCGACGGTGAACCGCATGTCGTCATATTGCTGCGGCGTGGTCACCTCGTCTTTCAGCAATGATTCTCCTCGTTCGAGCCGGGCCCGTTCGAGCTTCACATCCGTTTCCGCCTGGAGCGTTCGCGCCTTGGCCGCGCGCAAATCCGATTCGAGCAGCGACGAGTCCAGCCGGACCATGACCGTCCCCTCGTCGAGGTGCTCGCCTTCCTCGAAGAGCACCTCGACCACCTTGCCCTCGACTTCCGTCGCGAGGTTGGACATTTCCTTGTAATACACGCTGCCCAGCGCCTCGCGCGTGCGCGCGATCGCCCCTTCCTCGACCCGACACACTACCACCTTGGCGGCTTGGGGCGTGCTGCTTTGCGCAAGCGCATGAGGGAGGAGAATTGTTCCTATAAGTAACAATGACAGGCAGGATTTCATACGTCAAGACAATCCTTCGACCGCATCCGGTGGGCCGGAGCCGGAATTGCGGCCCGCGGGTAATCCTAGCATATTGAAACCGGCCGATGCCCGGCGGGGATGCATGCACGAATTGCCGGTCGATTTCCCTGCCCGACTTTGCGGATGTGTGGATTTTCGAATGCTGAAAGTCAGCGCGGTAACTCCATCGGAAGCATATAAATGCCGGCGGGGCTGCGCGACCACCAGTGACCGGTCTGTCGCTTCGTGGAGATGTCGGTGAACGTAAAGTCATACAGCATGGCGCGCACGTAGCGCGGCGGGGAATCAGGAAACGGGTTGTGTTCGAGGAGGGCGAGCACCTCCGGCGAGCCCTGCAACAAGCGGTAACAAAAGTTGCCAAACCATGCGCGCGGCGTTGGCGACAACGCCGCGAACCACATCTGCCAATCCAACCGGGGCTGGTGCGGCTGGACCCATCCCGGCGCGCGGTCCAGTCGGCCCGGCTTCCAGCGAAACTCGTACGCCTCCCAGGTGATCCCGTCGTTGCTGCCTTCGACGATAATCTCCGGCCGTGACGTCGTCATCCTCGCAAACAGTCCGTACCGGTTTGCGACGTGGTACGGAAACGCGGCCCAAAGGACGTCCGATATCAACGGAGGCGGATTCGAACTTCTCGGGAGGAGGAGCGTCATTTGAATGGCCGTAATGAAGACGATGGGCACAGCGATCAAGCCCATCATGACCTTGCGCCACAGGGGCAGCCGAATGAGTGGCGGCCGGGCGACCCATGAGGCAAGGCGATTGGGGGCAAGGGCCTGCCAGTGCCGGTCGTCCAGCAGCAACAGGCACAGCGCGATCGTGAGCAAGTTGAAGAACGTGTAATTGCCTGTCAGCCCGATGGCCAACTGAAAGCAAACGAAGACCGCGCATACCACGGCCCGCACACGGCGCGGCGCCACAAGCAGAATCGGCACGACTAACTCGATCAGAAAGACACCGATCACGGAGAATTTGTGGAACCAGGCCGGAAGCTGGGCCGCATACCAACCGAAAACCGTAGGCAGCGGCTGCGTCTCGTAATGGTATATCAATGCGGTCAGATCCCGCCACGTCCCGTCGCCCAGCTTTACGACGCCGGACATGAACATAAGCCGGAACAGGAGCCAGCGGAGCATCATGAGCATGACGCGGGAATGCACTTCCTCGCGCCAAATTCCCGGTCGCAGTTTCCATGGGGCGAAGAATACGGAGAGAAATGTGGTTTCCAGCAACAGAGCGTCCCATTGGAACGATAGAAAATCGGGGGACACGGACACGAGCGAGAGGTAGCAGACATACAAGGCGGCAAGGCACAGGGGCGGCGCCAAGTCTGCAACGAGAAGAAGGGCCGCAAGCACGCCTGCCAGGCACAGGCCCTGGAGGAACCAATCGGCCGCGGTCAACCAACACAGGGTCGGCACACGCAGGTAACGCAGGGGAATCTGCGTGTCCAATTCATAGAAGTAGAGGGGAATGCGCAACGATTCCAGGCTCCGCCTGCTCACCAGATCCAGAAACCGCTGTGCCGGCGCAATGCCATTGCTGCCAATCAGGCCCTCGATTTGCGATCCATACGACGTGAACGCGATCAGATGGACGAGCCCCAGCATTCGGAGGAAGAGCCAGCGGGTCACGTAATACGTGGGAGAAATGCCGCCAACGAAATAATCGCGACGGAACAGCGCTCGAATCCGATGAACGAAAGGTTCCGGCAGCGGCGGAGCCGGCCCGGCGCGCTCCACAAAAGATCTCGCCGCCTGTTCTGAATTCTCTGCGGTGTCCATCGCGTCGTTTCCGGCGCGTTCGTCGGTCACTGGCTGCTCCTTCCCCGTCAACTGGCCGTGAACGCGGAGTGTAGCACACCCAAGAACCCGGGCTCAGCCGTTCATTTCTTGATCGGGGTCTTGCTATCATACGAAGGATCGCGGAAATGAGGTGTGCTTCAGTGAACATGTCAGAGGCGGTAACTTGCGATGTGCGGGTCCAGACGGAGAGCTTTTTTGTGCCGGACCAGTCGGACCAGAGGACCGGCTATTATCACTTCGGGTACCAAATTCGAATCACGAACGAGGGATCCGAAGCCGCGCGCCTGATCAGCCGACATTGGATCATTACGGACGCGCTTGGCCGCGAAGAGGAAGTTAAAGGTCTAGGCGTAGTGGGCGAGCAGCCGCGCCTGCAGCCCGGCGGGAGTTTCGAGTACGAGAGCAGTTGCCCGCTGTACACGCGGTGCGGATCGATGCGCGGGACGTACCAGATGCGCCGCGACGATGGAACCATGTTTGAAGTCGAGATCGGGGAATTTGCGCTGTACCAGCCCGCTGTTATGAACTGACCGCCGGCTAACCAGGGGGCGAGCAGTCCGAATGAAGGTCCGGATCATCGTCAATCCCATCTCCGGCGGCGGTAAAGGCCCGTTGCTCGGCACGTCGCTGCACTCCGCGCTTCGAGCGCACAACATCGACGCGGAAATCATCACAACCGGCAAAGCGGGAGACGCCCACCGCGAGGCGCGCGAACCCGGCTGCGACTGCGTGGTGAGCGTCGGCGGCGACGGTACGACCAACGAGATTGCGAACGCCATCGCCGGGACCGACACCCTCCTCGCCATCCTTCCGCTTGGTACCGCAAACGTTGTGGCTAGGGAGTTGCGCATCCCGCGGAATCCGGAGTTCGTCGCGGATTGTATCGCCCGGCGCATGGCGCGGCCGATCGATGCGGGGTGCTGCGGTGAACGGCTGTTTCTGCTTGGGTGCGGGGCGGGACTGGACGCGGAGGTCGTCGCGCGCATCCACGCGAGCCGCGGCAGGAAGCTGAGTTACGCCGCGTATGTCGTTCCGACGGTCAAGACGTTATTTACCTACGACTATCCGAAAATTCGCGTAACTGTCGACGGGCAAGAAGTCTGTGACGATGGCGAATACGTCATTGTCGCCAACTGCCGGAATTCGGCCGGTGTTTTTACAGCAACCCCGAAAGCGAAGATCGATGACGGATTGCTCGATGTGTGTATCGTCAAGGACCTTTCCGTTTTGAAGGTTGGCTGGCTGATAGTCTTGTCCATGCTGCCCGGGTTTGCCGATCGCCGGGCAGTCACCTACCGTCAGGGCCGCCACGTAGAGCTTCTGCCTGCCGGGCCAGTCCCGGTCCCGCTTCAGATCGATGGCGACCCGGCGGGCACCATTCCCGCGACATTTGTTGTACAGCCCCACGCGCTTCGGGTCGTGGCGCCTCACGCGGAACTATAGACGCCACGCTGGACTGGTGAGAAACACGGAGTATTCGTTGTTTCGTAATGAGTTTTTCGAGGCATAGTGGGTCTATCGAAACGTTGGTCTTGCAGGGGGGATGGGGCGTCAATCGCTCGCCCCATCCGATGGATGCATCGTCTCGATAGGCCCGGCCGGGTTATCCCTCGGTCGGCCGCGGCGGGTTGCTCTCCAGCAGGGCCGACCTCCGTTTCCCCCCGGGCGGCAGCACGTAGTACGTAAGCGTCCGGTGAAGCACTGGACTTGTTCTTTCCTGGATGGAGGCGAGAAGGTCGGGTCAGGATTGGGGTGCGCGCGAAGTCGACCCGGCACCTGCGTCATCCCGAACGAATGTGAGGAATCTGGAGGCGCACGAAGACTACGTGGCAGCCCAGATTCCTCACATTCGTTCGGGATGACAGAGGGGAGGCGCCGGAGGGAAAATAAGGAATAGTAGAGACGGCTGCACATGAGCCATCGGCTCACCCGAAGCGGATGAAATGGTCCGATCCTTGTGTTTCGAGAACATACGTCGTTATATTGAAGCAGGCACCAATACTTTCCCTCTTTTGTTGCGGGGGTTGTGCTTGTCTTCCGGATGTACCGTAATTTCCTTGCCGCGCGTGCGCGGCCGGCCGACAGACCGTGCGCCGAGCCGCCGTCCCAGGCGGCCCTTGCTTTGACACGATTCGCAGGATGGACCGGATGAAGATCCTACGAGAACGGGGCGAAAACGCGCCACGCTCGCGGTCCCGCGCACGAAGCGTCCTTTCGAATCCTGTTCATCCTGTCAATCCTGTCCAATCCGTATTCCGAATGGGGTTCCTGACGAACCATCCCCGAGCAGGACGTTTCGCACGGTCTCCAACCCTGCACAGCAGCGGAAACTTCTTCGATAGTACACCGTCTGCCCAGATTCCGCGAGGGGTTGCCGGGCTTGATCGGAGTCGGGGAAACGGCAACGCCACTATAAGTGTCACTTTATTGCTGTGACTCAATTTTCCGGATGGACAGGATATGGACCGAGCATGCCCGGAGGCAGGGATTTCGTTGTAACAGGACTCAGTCCCCGTCGGCACCTCAGTGCGCGCCTATCGGCACATAGGATCGATGGTACGGCCGACGGATTTTTCGGGGGGCTTACTCAGGCGTGCAGTCATCGGACGGATTCGGTAAGGTATCGGCATTGAATTCGGATCGGGACTGGGTATGGGATGTGAATTCGGCATGAAATCGATGTTTTGCGTTGCGGGCACCGCGATTCTGGCGGCGGCATTGGGGGGGTGCCCGTCAGGCGGGCCGGGCGATCCGCTGCCCGGCGGCGGGGGGGAACACCTTATTCGCTTCGTGCAGATCTCGGACACGCAGATTGTGGACGAGGAGAGCCCGGCACGGCTGGTGCGGTTTGTGGCGTTGACGCGGTCGGCGTGGCGGCCGCAGGAGGCGTATGGGGTGCAGACGCTGGACGCCACCTTGCGCGTCATCAACGATCGGGTGGCGGCGAAAGGCGCCACGGAGTTTCCAATCGATTTTTTGGTCGCTACGGGCGATCTGGCGGATGGGTGCCAACACAACGAACTGCGCTGGTTCATCGATACTATGGACGGGAAGGCGGTGTTGCCGGATTCGGGGGCACCGGACGGGGCGGAACGCGATCAGGAACCGGAGGACAATCCGAAGTTGATGTATCAAACGGAGGGACTCAACCCGTCGATCCCCTGGTATACGGTGTTCGGCAATCACGACGGATACGCGGTGGGCGTGTTCAACATCGACCGGTCCGCGGAAGATTCCAGGGATTGGGTCGCGCCGCTGTTGCGGCCCGTCGCGCTGTTGACCGGACTGCACGACCTCCGGCCGCCATCGAACGAATTCTCGCCGACGTCCGATCGGAGTCCAGCGGTGATTCGAGCAAGCGAGGAGTTGATCGAATCGGACACGCTCATGCTGCGGCAGGACCTGCTCGAAGCGGGCCCTGTCGTGCCCGATCCGGACCGGCGCTTCGTGAGCCGCAAAATGTTCATCGAGGAGCATTTCAACACGACGACACAACCGGTCGGTCATGGGTTCGATGACGGCAACCGTGAAACCGGTTGCACGCGGTATTCAACAAGACCGAAGAAGGACGTGCCCGTCCGGCTGCTCGTGATCGACACGGTTGCGCCCTACCAGATTGACGGACTGCCCGCGCATTACGGGGTGATGACGCGCGAACAGTTCGAGAATTTCGTCAAACCCGAGATCGAAGCTGCGGAGGACGCGGGCGAATGGGTGCTGATTGCGTCGCACCACCCCAGCGACGATTTTGATACGCCGTTTCCGGGTCTCACGGTGGGCGCGCGCGAGTTCCGGCGCTATCTGACCAGCCGAACGAACGTCGTCGCACACATCTGCGGGCACACGCACAAAAACCGCGTCACCCAAATTGACGGCCCCAACCCCTATTACGAAATCGAGACCGGCTCGATCATCGATTACCCGCAAGAAGGCCGGATACTCGACGTGTATTACGACGAAGCGTCGAATTCCATCCGTCTGGTCAGCGAGATGGTCTCGCACATGGAGAATCCCACGCGCCTTTCCGCCGAATCGTTCCGGCGCGCTGAAATGGACGCACTGAACCGCGAGATCATTTCGAACGAGGCCAAGGCCCTGCGCGATGAGTTGAAGCGGGCGGGAATCGCGTCATGGCCGGGAACGTCGCCGAGGAAGGAGGAAAGCATGGGCCGCGAAGAGGACCGAAACTTTGATATCACATTTCCGCGCGTCCGCAGGCCGTAGGTTGACGCCAGAAAAGCCGAGAATCGACCGGTCTCGTCGAGAATTCCTGGCCTTCGCGATGCACGCGGCGACGCTGATCGTTGCGCCTTCTTGCGCGTCACCTCTCGCGATAGGCCACTCAAAATCCAGTCAGCGCCGCCTACCCCGTATCGGGTATACCGAGTACCGCACCAACCTCCCGACGAGGCATGCAAATCAGATCACTTCGCGCGCGTGTATCGTTCGCGCCGATGGTACGGGCCGTCGAATGCTGGCGGAGGAGTTGGTCAACGAGCCGTACGCGTGGACGCAGTTCGCGGGGTTTTCGCCGGATGGCCGGTCTGCAATTGTCGGGCGAGGGTGGGAAAGTCCGGAGAATGCAGCGTGGGAAGAGGAGCACAAGACCTTCCGCATGACGGAGGGTTGGCTATATGACATGTACCTGCTGGATTTGGAATCAGGGGACCTCGCGAACCTTACATCGGTCGAACGCGTGAGCCGTTACAATTCAGGCATTGTCTTTCTGCCGAACAGCGACAAGCTGGGGTTCACCGCGCTGATCAACGGCGTGTCGCATCCCTTTGTGATGGATCGCGACGGACGGAACAAGCGTGACATCTCGGAAGGCGCCGAGGGATTTACCTACGGGTTCAGCGCGTCGCCGGACGGCAAGCGGGTCGCGTATCACAAGGACTATCAGGTGTACGTCGCGAACGCGGACGGTTCGGATGCGCTCAAAATCGACACCGGCAATCCGTTCAACTTCGTGCCGCAATGGTCGCCGGACGGACAATGGCTGATGTTCGTTTCGGGGGAACATTACAATTGCCATCCGTACATTGTGCATCCCGACGGGTCGGGGTTGCGGAAGATTGCCGATCGCGGCGGCCACAAGGGGTTTGTCACGGTGTACGATGTATATGACTTCCACAATGGCAGCAGTGACGTGCCGGTGTGGTCAGCGGACGGCATGCATGTAATCTACACGGCGTTGGTCGACGGCGCGGTGGAATTGATGCGCGTGTCGCTGGATGGAACGATAGAACAGCTCACGAGTTCGCCTGAGGGCTCGTTCAATTACCACCCTCGGCCTTCGGCCGACGGAAGAGCGTTGGTGTTTGGATCCACGCGGAGCGACACACGGCAGCTTTACGTCATATCCGACGACGGCGACGAACCGGCGGCAATCACGCGAGTACACGAAGGATACGGCGCCATGTGGGCGCACTGGCAGCCCTGACGCGCCCGTGGCCGTCAGTTGGGTCCTTCTGTGGAGCCCGGGGAACCTCTGCGTCCGTCGAGAGGAGATGCCTTACGGCGCGCTCAATCCATGAATTGGATATGCGTTTGACGCTACGGGGACGTTTCCGATCCGTCTTTCTTCACTACGTCGGACTGCTGTAGAATTCCGCCATGCTGAAAGCATTTCAAAAGGCTCGATTTCCTGCGGCGCGCATCGCAACGAATCTCATTGCCTTTCTGGTGTTGGTTTGCGGTCCGATCGCGGCCACAACCCGCGCCGACGACGGCGCCGCGATTGCCAACCAGCTCATCGACGCCTTGATGCAAATCGGCGACGATCCGCTGACGTTCAGCCGGATCAAGCATACGGTCAATCCGATTGTATTCAAACCCGATCCCAAGACCGAGGCGAAGGCCGCGCAAATTCCGGTATCCGACAAGTATTGGGCTTTCCGGCCGATCGCGCGTCCCCCCGTGCCGGTGACGTCGACGCCGGCCTGGGCTGCCAACCCCATTGACGCATTCATCCTCGTCGCGCTCGACAAACAGAACTTGAAACCGTCGCCGTCGGCGGACAAACGCACGCTGATTCGGCGCATCTACCTCGACGTGCTTGGACTTCCTCCAATGCCCGAGGAAGTGGACGCATTCGTGAATGACGAATCCCCTGGCTCCTACGAGCGCCTTGTCGAACGCGCATTGGCGTCGCCGCAGTACGGCGAGCGCTGGGCACGGCACTGGCTCGACGTCGTAGGGTTCGCGGAAACCAACGGGTTCGAAACCAACACGCCCCGCCGGAACGCGTGGCATTACCGCGATTACGTCATTCAGTCACTTAACGACGACAAGCCCTACGATCAATTTGTCCGCGAACAGCTTGCGGGCGACGCGCTGGGCGCGCCGGCCGCGACCGGCTTTCTCGTGGCCGGTCCGATGGACGAGGTGAAGAGTCCGGATATCGTGCTGACGAAGAACCAGCGCGATCAGGAACTGCACAACATGACGTCTGCCGTGGGGGGCGCGTTTCTCGGGCTGACCGTGGGCTGCGCGAAGTGCCACGAGCACAAGTTCGATCCCATTTCGCAGAGCGATTATTACTCGTTGCGGGCGGTGTTCGCGGGTGTACAACACGGCGAGCAGCCACTTCTGGATCCACAGCGAGACCAAAAGTTGGCGAAGGCAAACGAACTGCGCAAGGAACTCGCGTCATTGAAGGGAAAGATCATCCGGCACCTCCGGAGGGTTGCGTCCGGCGGTCCAAGGCCTTCTGTCAGCGCGATCGAGAACATCGAACGATTCGAGCCTGTCGAGGCGAAGTTCGTGCGTTTCACAGTTCGAAACACATCGACCATCGAGCCGTGCATCGACGAACTCGAAGTTTTCACCGCCGACGACACCCCCGTGAACGTCGCGTTGGCGGCGACCGGGGCGGTGGCGACCGCATCGAGTGAGTTCCCCTCGAATGACAAACACAAGACCGATCACCTCAACGACGGCCTGTATGGAAACGATTACAGTTGGATACCGCTGGAGCGCGAGGGCGCATGGGCGCAGATCGAGTTCGCCTCCCCCGCGCGCATTGATACGATTGCGTGGGGACGCGACCGCGACGGTGGATTCAAGGACCGCCTACCCACTGACTACGTGATCGAAGTCGCCCTTGAACACGGGGAATGGCGCGTGGTGGCGACGTCGGAAGGCCGCGCGCCGTTCGTCGAAGGGCAGAAACACCTCGATCCGTTCGGCGATGAGAATTTCCTCAACCACCATTCATCGGAGCTGGTGGCACTCCTGGAGAAACGAAAGGAACTTCGCGAAGCCATCGGCGGACTCCTTGCCGCGCCGAGGATGTACGCGGGAGTCTTCGAAGAGCCCGAATCGACGCGCCTGTTGTATCGCGGCGATCCCATGCTGGAGCGCGAAGAGGTCGTGCCGGCGTCGCTGGCGCATGTCGGCGATCCCCTTCGGTTGCCGCCATATGAAAGTGAGCAATCCCGCCGGTTGAAGCTCGCGGACTGGATCGTGTCAGAGGACAACCCGCTCACGGCGCGTGTGATCGTCAATCGGATCTGGCAGCATCACTTCGGGCGCGGCATCGTCGACACGCCGAGCGATTTCGGCGCCATGGGCGCGCGCCCCACCCACCCCGAACTGCTGGATTGGCTCGCGCACTATCTCATGGACAACGGCTGGCGCATGAAAACCGTGCACCGGCTTATTCTCCTGTCGAATGCCTACCGGCAATCGAGCGCGCCCGACAGCGACGCACTCAAGGTTGACGCCGACGCGCGGCTCCTCTGGAGGTTCCCGCCGCGCCGGCTTGACATGGAACCGATCCGCGATTCGATTCTGTTCGTAAGCGGCCAACTCGATTTGACGATGGGCGGCCCGGGATTCGACGTGTTCGAGCCGGACGACAGCTACGTGCATATTTATATACCGAAAGAATCCTTCACCCGCGCCGAATTCCGCCGCATGATTTACCAGTGGAAACCGCGTATGGAACAGGACGTCACCTTCGGCATCTTCGACTGCCCCGACGCCTCGCAGTCCATGCCCAAGCGCAACGTCTCGACGTCGCCCCTACAGGCGCTAAACCTTCTGAACAGCCCCTTCGTCATCCAGCAGGCGCAATGCTTCGCCGACCGCATCCTCGCCGAAACCGGAGTGGACACGCCAACGCAGATCCAGCGCGCCTTTGCCCTCGCGTTCAGTCGCCCGCCGGCCCCCGAGGAATTGGCGCAGGCCATTACGTTGGTCGAGGAGCACGGTCTCCCCGCGCTGTGCAGGGCCGTCTACAACGCCAGCGAGTTTCTGTACTTGAACTGAATGCGCTAAAGAAGGCAGGCGAGTCGAGTCGTATTCTCCAAACCGCGCGCGAGTGGCACGGATTCGGTCCAGGTTCTAACCCGGATTTTTCACACCCGCGGGCGTTGATGGATACAACTTCGTGCGACACATACCTTTATGCAGCGACAGGGAAAACGGGCTGTTGGTGCGAAAAATCCTCACCCGATTGACTTCTATGCTATCTCCTGAGCATTTCTCAGCAGGCGCCCCCGATGACGGGGGTGCCTGCTGAGGCATTCTCCGGCGACAGCATGTGAGTGAACGGGGTGAGGATTCTTCAAACCTACAACCCGTTTTGCCGTGCCGTCGTATGACGATGTGTGCTGTACGAAGTTGTATCCTCGAAAGCGTCCGGGTGTGAAATATCCGGCTTAACTTTCGACCGGCACGGGTTCCTCCTCGGCGATGGCGTCTTCCGACACGGCCGGGACAGGCTCCTCGGAATGCAGTTCCTCGAACCACCCCACACACAGATAAAGGACCAGCGCGGCCGCGATTGAAAGCAGATACGGCGATGCGACACTATATTGATTTCCGATGAGCCACGTCGCGCTGCCGGCAATCAAGGCGGTCGTCGCGGCGACTTGCCGCCCGTACCTCGTGAACAACGCAAACGTGCCGACGACCAGAATCCCGGATGATCCAAACGCCGAGGCGTCCTCGACCAGGGAGTACACGCTTTCCGCGCTCAGCGCGAGTAGAAATGCCGCGAATCCCATCGCGATGACCGTATATCGGGCGACCCGCACCTTTTGCCGGTCATCGGCGAGCGGCAGCATTGGAACAATGACGTTGTGCGCTACCAGCGACGAAGCGGCCAGCAGGGCGCTGTCGACGGTTGACAGGATCGCCGACACCAGCGCCCCCGCGAACATCACGTAGAGGAAGGTGGGCAGCAACTGCTGCGCGACGGCCGGCAGGAAGTGTTCGGGGTCGTCCAACTCGGATACGAGCGAGGGGCCGATGAGCGCGAGCATCGCGGGCATGGCCGCGACGCAGAAATAGATGCCGGCCGCCCCGAAGGCGGCCCTGCGCGCGACCGTGGCCGAGCGCGACGCGAGCGTTCGCGCAATCAGTTCCTGGGCCAGCACCGATCCGAAGATCGGTACGGCCCACGTATCGATTCTCTCCAGCCAGTTCAATTCCTTGCCCACGAGACTCAAACGTGCCGGGTCGATCGCGTTCATCACCGCGTTCACCCCTCCCAATGAGTACACGCCGGCGACGAGGACTACCGCAAGTCCGATAATCAGCGCAGCGCCCTGGATGACATCCGTGATTGCGTCCGCGAGCAGTCCGCCCGACGTCGTATAGATGATGACCACGGCGGCCGCAAACGCAATCGCGACGAAGGTCCCGATGGCCGACGAGGCGGCGATTACCTGCCCAAACGCGCGAATTTGCGCGCCCGCCCACATGACCGAACTGGGCGCGATGACAAACACGGCGACCATCTCGACGCTGCGCGAGTAACGTTGGCGAAACAAGTCCCCGAGCGTAGTCAACTTGCGTCGATACAGCGGCACGGCGAACACCGTCCCCATCAACAGCAGGCAAATCGTATACCCGAAGGGGTCGGCCCGGCCCCCTGCAAGTCCTTCCTCATAAACGGCCCCTGAGGATCCGATGCAAGTCTCCGCGCCGAACCACGTGGCAAAGATCGTCATCGTGGCGATACCTGTCCCCAGTCGGCGCCCGGCGAGGTAGTAGTCGCTTTCGGTTTTCATTCGGCGCGATACGTACAGCCCGATTGCAAGCTGAGCAAATACATAGATCAACACGCCGAAAAGGACCCAGTTCATCGGTGTCGATTATCCCGGCAACGCTTGGTAGCTAGCCCGGATTTCTCACCAGTCGCTCCCGATGACGGGAGCGACTGGTGAGAAATGCTCAGGGGATAGCATTGAAGTGAATCGGGTGAGGATTTTTCACACCAACACCCCGTTTTCCCTGTCGATGCATAAAGGTATTTGCCGCACGAAGTTGTATCCTTCATTGCCCGCGGGTGTGAAAAATCCGGGCTAGTCGTTAGCTCTCGGATCCGCACCGCGTTCAACGAGCGAGGTGCTACGGCAGCGCCGGCTTCGCCAAAGGCGCCGCACGCACGGAGATTTGCTGTATTTTTCACAGCGGACCCTGACCCTATACGCCCTGTGCCATGTATTGTCGTTTGGAAACCTCCATATCGAGAATCCCGTGTTTCAGGATTGCCCCGGCTCCGACCCTATTCTCCCTGCAGGGACCTCAACACGGACTGTCAATCCAGGAATCGCTTTTCAAGCCCGGCATAGGCATCGATCCGGCGATCGCGCAAGAACGGCCAGATGCGGCGAACGACTTCCGACCGCGCGAGGTCAATTTCTGCAATGAGCACTTGTTCGGCGTCGGTCGGTGCTTGCGCGAGCAGTTCGCCCTGCGGGCCCGCCGCAAAGCTGCCGCCCCAGAAATGGATCCCATCCGTCATGCCCGAGGGGTCCGGCTCGAAACCGACCCGGTTCGCCGCCAATACGGGCACGCCGTTTGCCACAGCGTGCGCGCGCTGCATCAGCATCCATGCCTCGCGTTGCCGGTCCTTCTCGTCCTGCGCGTCGGTCGGCGTCCAGCCGATGGCCGTCGGATATACAAGCAGATCGGCGCCTCGCAGTGTCATCAGACGCGCCGCTTCGGGAAACCACTGGTCCCAACACACTAGGACACCGAGTCTGCCCAGCGAGGTCGGGATCGGATAAAAATCGAGGTCGCCCGGCGTGAAGTAAAACTTCTCGTAATACCCCGGATCGTCCGGGATATGCATTTTGCGGTATTTGCCCGCGAGCGCGCCGTTCTTGTCTATCACGACCGCGGTATTGTGATAGACGCCCGCCGCGCGGCGTTCAAAGACCGATCCAACCACGACGACACCGAATTCCGATGCGACGCTACCCAGCTTGGCCGTAGTCGGGCCCGGGACGGATTCAGCCCAATCGAAGTACGACGTGTCCTCGCACTGGCAGAAGTAGTGGCCTCCGTGCAACTCCTGCAACACGACGAGGTCCGCGCCGCGATGCGCCGCGTCGCGAATGAATTTCGCGCTCAGTTCGAGGTTTGCCGCGCGGTCCGGACCGCAGGCTTGCTGCACAAGGCCCGCCACAATCGTGCTCTTCATAATTCGACGCCCCGGGGAAAATGCATCGTCGCGCAATGCAGCGACCCGTGCTGCAGAATCAGGCTGCGACAGTCTATCCCGACGATGGCGCGGTCCGGGAAGCAGGTCTGCAGCGCCTGCATTGCGCGGCCATCGTTTTCCTCGTCGGCATACGTCGGCAACAGGACGGCGCCATTCACAATCAGAAAATTCGCGTAGGTCGCCGGCAGCCGCATTCCGCCGGAATCATAACATGGAGACGGCATCGGCAGCTTTACCAGCCGGTACGACCTGCCGTCGATTGTGCGAAACGACGCCAGTTCGTCGGCCATTCGTTCCAGGTCAGCGAAGTGCTCGTCGCCGGGCTCATCGCACCCCGTGTACGCGATCGTGCGCTCGTCGCAGAACCGCGCTAGGGTGTCGACGTGTCCGTCCGTGTCGTCGCCCGCGAGTTGGCCATGGTGAAGCCACAAAACCCGGACGGCTCCAAATTCTTTCCGGAAGACTTCGGCGACTTTTTCCTTGGTCAAATCGGCATTCCGCGCGGGTGTGAGCACGCACTGGGCGGTTGTCAGGATTGTCCCTTTTCCGTCCGACTCAATCGATCCCCCTTCGAGCACATAATCCACGCCCCTCATTCGCGTCGAGCCGTATGCGCCCTTTACCTGGAGCGTCCGTGACAATCGATTGTCGTTGGCCGAGGGGTACTTTCCACCCCAGCCGTTGAACTCGAAATCAAGCAGGACGGTCTCTGCCCCCTCATACACCGTGATCGGGG
The DNA here is from genome assembly GCA_045863315.1 of Candidatus Hydrogenedentota bacterium. Classification (GTDB taxonomy): domain Bacteria; phylum Hydrogenedentota; class Hydrogenedentia; order Hydrogenedentales; family SLHB01; genus JABWCD01. The sequence continues at coordinate 21,833 of BTUX01000040.1, forward strand.
CGTGGTCGCGCGCCCAGGAATCGTCCGAGGGCGCCTCGACAATCCGCACTCGGTCGACTCCAACCCCGGAACGGGACAAGATCGCTGCAACACGGTCCCGATTGTCGCACGCGATCAGCAACGCTTCCCGCGCAGCGATTTCGCGTGCAATCCGGGTGAAGCATGACTCCACCTCGACGAGGTGGTCCGCCCAGTCACCGTGCGCATGTGGCCACGTGAGTTGGACCCCTGCCTGCGGCTCCCATTCAGCGGGTAGTCGAACCGTAGGCCGTGGGGTCACGACGGAACATCCTCAACGTCCTCCTCAGGACAGGAGTTACCCTGATGCAGGG
>BTUX01000041.1:0-22119 GCA_045863315.1 Candidatus Hydrogenedentota bacterium
GTATGATGCATACCTGACCGGCAAGTTGGTCGACTTCGAACTGGACGACGAGGCCCTGCGACGCGCCGAGGCGGCAGTTCCGGTGGTTTGATACGCTGCGCCGCGTGCTGGTATGCGGCGCGGAATCGGCTACTCCCGATCAATTGGGGGACGGGGCCTGTCAGCGGACAGCCCCAACTTTCGCCGGATACGCCGCAGTCTGTGCTCGAAACTGATCAAGAGGGGCGATTCGGTCCGATCCATTCGCTGGAGGGCAGCGCGGGTTTCCAGATACTCAAGGGCTTCACGGCAGATGCGCTCTGCGGCCGCGAGATCGCGGGCCCGGTGCTCATAATACTTTGCCAACTCCCAGCGCGCCTTCAGGTGGCGAGGGAACTCCTGCAGCAAAAGGCTTAGCATTTCCTCCATGCGAGAGAAATCGCCCACGCGCTTGGTGGCCCCCGCCAGCAACTCCAGGCATTCCTTGCGTACGTCGGGGTCGCGTTCATCGGCGATGAGGCGTTCTCCGTGCACGATGACTTCCATGTATTTCTTCTGCGAATGGTACACCCGCACCAAGGATAGGCGATCATCGGTGTGTGGGAACCCTTCTCCGTTGGGCTGCGAAAGGCAACGCGACAACCATCCCGTCAGCGCCACCAACGAAAGGATATCCATCTTGTGGTGATAAAAAACACCCGTCAGCGGTCGCGCGTCGCGTGTGCGGAGGTAATCAAACCAGAGTTGGGGAATCAGATGGCTGGGCACGTCGCCCTGCCGCGCGATGCCAAGTATTTCGCGCTCGACGTTGGTGAGGTTGCAGGCCCCGAGGCGGCGTTTCCAGAATCGACGGGCCGCGTGAAGCAGATCGAAGTGGAGGACCGAATCGAGCCGAAACGGGATCCGATTTTGAATGAAGCGAGTCCTCAGCAGCGGCAAGTCAAAACATTTGCCGTTGTAACTGACCACCGCCTCTTTTCCGCGGAAGACTTCGGCCAAGTATTCCAGCATGGGCTCTTCGTCGTCAAAATCCCGCATGAAACACTGGTCGAGTCGGAACCCTTCCTCCACGAAATAGCCTACGCCAATCAGGAAGGCCACGGTCCCGGTGCCGCCTGCAAGACCGCTGGTTTCTGTGTCAATGAAAAGGGCGTTTCGCGGATCGAATTCCTTCAGGGTGTCATCGGAACCCGACAGCGCGATGTGGTCGCCGTGAATGTCGAGGACCGCGCCCAGTTCAATCGCGCCTTGGGGAGTGTCGGGTGGAAAGACTTCATGGGCAAGATAGAACCCGCGGTCGCGGTCGCCGATCAACCTGCCGGAGATCGTCTTGTCAATCTCAAATTCGCCTGCTTCGCGCTGTTGCCGAAGCGCTTCGAGTTTTTCCCGCCACTGGGCGCCCCTCATGACGCCCTGCGCGGCGAGCAGCGAAGCCAGCTTTTCTTTCACGTCAGCCATGTGCGGGGTGCTCGAGGGCCAGCCTGGCCAATTTCAACGCGCCTTTCTTTCCGTGCTCGCCCACGTCAAGAGACGGACCCACGCAGCTGGGACAGCCTTCCTTGCAGGCGCACCCGCTGATGAGCGAAATCGCGGCCTCGACCAGCCGTTGATGGTGTGTGAACAGTTTGTCGCTGAATCCGACGCCGCCTGGGTAGGTTTCGTACAGATAGATCGTCGGTCTCTCCGAAAATGGGGCGCGCAGCATGGCTTGCGCCCGTATGTCCGTAGGATCGCACAAGACCTGCACCGGCGCAACTTGGCGGAGGGTGTTTGCCAGGCCGTTCAGCGCCTCCGAGAGTTCCTGCGGTTTAAGTTCGAGGCGTTCGGCCGTGTTCTCGGGGAACTCGATCCAGTAACCGGTAGTATGCATGGTTTGTTCCGGCAGACTGATTTCTCCCCAGCCGACGTTCTCATGCGTCCCGAACTTGATCTTCTTGTAGATGCTGGGCAGCCATGTCACGCTGAGTTCTCCGGTTCGACGCATAGCCTGACCGGCCTCCTCTTCCCGAAACGTATCCAACACTTTCAGGTCGACTTTGACCTGCGCGTCGGTGTAGTAATCGACGTCGACGGGCCGCGCATAGGCCTTGCGGTCCTCGAGATCAAGCCGTTCGATCGTGTATTGCGCGCTTTGGTGCAGGTAAATTGCGTTCTGGTATACCTCGACCGGAGCGGCGAACAGGTCGACCTCTCCGATGACGCGGCCGTTCTGCGAGGTGTCGAGGATGACGACGTTGCCGGGAGCGGCGGTCCGAAGGCTGATGTCTTCGGCGGGATAGGTGTCGGCGCTCCAGTGCCATTTGTCCCTCGTCTTGCGCAAAACCCGTTGTTCGGCCAGATAGTCTAGAATTTCGGCCGTTGACTTGGGATCCACACCGAAGGTTTCGCCTTCCTTGAACGGGATTTCGAATGCGGCGCATTTGATGTGGCTTGTCATAATGATGAGATTGTTCGGATCGACCGTGGCGCTCTCCGGGGCCTGATCGAAGAAGTACTCGGGGTGATTGATGATGTATTGGTCGAGCGGCGCGCTCGAAGCAATCAAGACGACCAACGACACGCCGGAGCGTCTTCCCGCGCGGCCCGCCTGTTGCCAGGTGCTTGCCACGCTGCCCGAGTACCCTGTCATAATGCTTACGTCGAGCGAACCGATATCGATCCCCAGTTCGAGGGCATTGGTGCTCACGACAGCCATGATTTCGCCGCTGCGAAGGCCGCGTTCTATGGCACGTCGTTCAGTGGGGAGGTAACCGCCACGATATCCGCGGACGAGGTTGTGGTCCTTGCCCATCCGGCGGACCGCTTCCTTGAGGTAGGTGGTAAGGATTTCAACGCGCAACCGGCTGCGCGCGAACACGATGGACTGAATATTGCGGCTCAGCACTTGCGTGGCGATGCGTGTAGCTTCTTTGACGGACGACTGCCGTATGCCCAGTTCCGCGTTCACGACGGGGGGATTGTAGAAGAGAAAGTGCCGTTCCCCCGTGGGCGCGCCGTTGTTATCGATCAAGCGGACCGGTTTCTCGATGATACGTTCCGCCATTTCTTTTGGATTGTGGATCGTTGCGCTGCAACAGATAAACGTCGGGTTGGAACCGTAGAAAGCACAAATGCGCTTCAACCGCCTCAATACGTTGGCAAGATGGCTACCGAACACCCCTCGATAATGGTGCAGTTCATCGATGACCACGTACTCGAGGTTTTCGAACAGTTTCATCCAGATGGTGTGGTGCGGCAGGATACCGGTATGCAGCATGTCCGGGTTAGTGACGACGATGTGACCGGCGTTGCGGATCGCCTTGCGAGCAGAGGCCGGTGTGTCGCCGTCAAAGGTGTAGGCCCCGATTTTCACTTTCAATCCGTCGACGAGGGTTTGCAGTTCAGCGACCTGATCTTGTGAAAGGGCCTTCGTTGGAAACAGGTAGAGCGCCCGCGAAGTAGGATTGCCCAGCAGCGTGTTCAATACCGGTATGTTGTAGCAGAGCGTCTTGCCCGACGCAGTCGGAGTAACGACGCAAATGTCGCCTCCTTCGAGGACCGCACGTACTGCGTCGTGTTGGTGGGTATACAGGCTATGGATGCCCTTGGTCTGCAGGGCTTGCACCAGCCGAGGATCCAGTCCGTCCGGGAACACGCCGTACCGGGCGGGCCGGGCAGGGATTGTCTTCCAGGCCGTGAGATTAAGTCGGAATGACGGGTCGGATTTGAGCCGATCAATGGCTTGGGCGACGTTCATGCGGAGCCTCAGGGGTACGTTGGGCGACATCTGAATATATCATCAGTAAAAGAATTCTGCAACCGTATTTTGCCGAATGCGTCCAATATCGACTTGTCCGTTGCAGCATACGTGTTCGGAACATGATACATTATGGGCAGGTAGAGGAGGGGCCGTCACGGATCGGGATGGCCGGGTCGAGGCGATGGGGCCCCGAATCGTCGCTCGGTCAGCGCTTTGGGCGACAACGCCGGGTGAAGCAAATTCTGGACAACCGGGTCCGGTTGGATTGGCCCGGAATCTACGCGGGTGTGATCGTGCGCCATTTTCGCAATCGCCAGGGTGAGTTGATTTCCTGGAACCGTCCGACACGATCCGATCGCACCCGGCATGGGCCAGATGACCGGATTGGTCGAGGAGACGAATGCCTCAGTACGAATTGGTGTTGCAGAAGGACGGCAACAGCATCAGCACATACCACGTGAATTCGGACGGCCTGGTGATAGGGCGTGCCTCGGAATGCGACGTGGTCCTTCCCGATTCGCTTGTTTCGAGGCGTCACGCACGGGTGTGGCTCGAGAAGGGCCAGCTCAAGGTGGAGGACCTTGGGTCGCGAAACGGGATTGTCGTCAATGGTGAACGGGTGACGAGGTTGCGTATCGACGAAGGCGACCAACTGACCGTCGGTTCTCACACGTTTCAGATTGCCATTGCGAGCAAGCCGAAGAAGCTCTCGGATACCGGTTCGCTGATTCCGTTCGAGAAGGCGAGCGGGATCTTCGAGCAAATGATTCGCGAGCCCGGGGCGAACCAGTTGCCGATCCTGTACCGCGCCGCGCAACTGCTCGGGACGGTATTCAATTTGGACGAACTCCTCAAGCGGCTCCTCGATCTCATATTTGAAGCGTTGCCGGTCAAACGTGGGTTCATCCTGACCCGGCTCGACAAGAACTCCGAGCCTGTGGTGAACGCGAGCCGTCCGGCTCAAACCGACAAGGACAGCCCCCCACTGAGCCAGATGTTGATTGAGCATGTTTTCTCGAAGCGGGATGCGGTGCTGACGCACGATGCCCAAGAGGAGTTTGCACAATCCGACAGTGTCGTTACTTACAACATCCAAGCTGCGATGTGCGTGCCCTTGTGCGGTCGGGAGGATGTAGTCGGCGCCATCTATGTCGATTCGGGCTCCGAAGACGTGGTGTTCAAGGCCGAGCACCTCAAGTTGCTGACGGCGATTGGGCGGGTGACCGGTGTGGCGGTCGAGAATGCGCAATTGTACAAGAATGCTGTCGACCGCGAACGCCTGGCCGCGATCGGGCGGGCGACCGCGGGGATGGGGCACTGCATCAAGAACATCCTCGTGGGAATTAAGGGCGGCGCCGAGTTCGTCGATCTTGCGCTCGAGACGTCGGAGATGAAGTACATCCAGAAGGGTTGGCCATTGATACGGCGGTCCATTGATCGCATGGAAGATCTGGTCCTCAATCTGGTGACGTTTTCGAGGGAGCGCGAACCGGAACGGGCGCCAACCGACATCAACCTGCTGATTGGCGAGATTTTGGAGACGGCCCACAGCCAGGCCGAACGCGCCAAAGTGAAGCTTGATTTTGTGGGCGGCGACATTCCAATCATGGAGTTGGACAGTCTCGGCATCTACCGCGCGATACTCAATCTAGTCACCAATGCGATTGACGCGTGCGAGGAAGGGGGAGGACGTGTCACGATTCGAACGTACGTGGACGAGCGGGGATGCCACGTCGAGGTGAAGGACACGGGGGTGGGAATCTCGCCGGACTTCATGCCGAAGTTGTTCATGGCGTTCCATAGCACAAAGGGATCCCGTGGAACAGGCCTGGGTCTGGCGTGCAGCCGGAAGATTGTTGCCGAACACGGCGGCGAAATCGCCGTGCAAAGCAAGCCGGGAAAAGGATCCAAGTTTACGATCACGTTGCCCAATCCAGGCGCGAGCGGCCGTCAGAACAACTGACCGGCACCAGGCGTCAACGCAAGAAGAGATGCGTAACCCGGATTTTTCACACCTGCGGGCAATGAAGGATACAACTTCGTGCGGCACATACCTTTATGCAGCGACAGGGAGAACAGGCTGTTGGTGTGAAGAATCCTCGCCCGATTGACTTCTATGCTATCTTCTGAGCATTTCTCACCAGTCGCTCCCGTCATCGGGAGCGACTGGTGAGAAATGCGGGCTAACCGTTTTTCGGCCAGCGGTGGCACACGTAGGCGCGCGCATCCGAGGGGCTCGAAAGTCGGCCCTCAAGTTGTTCATCTTCGACGGCGCTTAGAATCTCCCCGAATAGCGGGCCCGGCTTATATCCCATGTCAATCAGATCGTCTCCCGTTATCAGCGGCGTGGGACGGACGGATTCCTCGGGCAGGGAGGCAATATATCTTTCAATCCAATGGATCACGCTTAGGTCCCCGTGGCTGCATAGGGCATCGATACGGCAGAGTTCGAGCAGATCATTGAAACCGGGCTCGCGGATGAACCGCTTGAGTTTGCTCTCGCGCATGTGGGGCGCGTGCGAGAGCCGCATATGCTGTTCGACCAGCCACGTTACGCGTTCCGTGTCATCACCAGAGAGCCGGAGCCGGTTGCAAATTTCACGGGCCATCTCTGCGCCCAATTTTTCATGGTTGTTGAACCGGATGCGGTCCGAGACTGTTTTTGTGCGTGGTTTGCCGACGTCGTGAAGTAAGGTGCCTAGGGCAAGCGCGGGAGATGCGCCTTCAAGATGGTCGGTCAGCATCAGCGTGTGCGTAAATACATCCCCTTCGGGGTGGAATTCTGGAGGTTGATCGACGCCTTTCATCTCGTCCATTTCGGGCAGCACCTGTTTCAACAGGCCGGTCTGATCCATCAGTTCAAACGCCCGACGTCCTCCGCCTTCCGTAAGGATTTTGATTAGTTCGTCGCGGATACGTTCGAAACTAGTCTTTGAGATGAGGTGCGCCATGGACGCAATCGCGGAGAAGGTGCGGGGTTCGATGTCGAAACCAAGCCGGCCCGCAAATCGGACCGCCCGGATCAGGCGCAGGTAATCTTCTTGAAAACGCGCCTCCGGTTCGCCCACGGTGCGGACAATCCTGTTGCGGAGGTCCTCTTGCCCCCCGACGTAATCGACTACCTGCCCCGACTCCGGGTCCATGAACATGGCGTTGATGGTGAAATCCCGGCGCTGGGCATCGGCCCTTTCATCATCAAAGGTCACGCGGGAAGGGTGGCGGCCATCGTGGTACGGCCCGTCCGACCGAAAGGTCGTGACTTCGAAGCGTCCTTCCGGCAGGACGACGATTTGTACGCCAAACTGCGCGCCGACCGAGATCACTCTGGAAAACAATCCGGCGGTTTCGTCCGGGGTGGCACTGGTTGCGACGTCGTAATCCTTGGGTTCCGCACCTAGCAGCATATCTCGCACGCAGCCGCCGGCCAACAGCGCCCGGTGGCCGGCGCGACGAAGGGTTGTGCAGATTTGGAGGGCGGCCTCGCGGCGCTTATCCATGGTGCACGATTTTCTGATGGGAGTGGACCGGGGCGCTACGCATCCGACGCAATGAGATTCCCCATGCCGCCCCGAGGGCGGCGCAGAGGACCAAGATCGCGAGCACGACATGGTACGTCGGCGCGGCGGCAATATCCGCCCGTTGTCGATAAACGAACCATCCGGCCGCGACCGCGACACCGATTGTCGCATTGAGGCGATAGTGTGAGGCGGATGCCACCCCTGCGAGGAGGACCCAGAACAGGACGTACAACGTGGCGTATGCAGTGGATTGATCGGGACGTGCCGATGTCGTGACAATCACGAATCCCGCCACGAACGCGAACAATAGGGTGCACGCCTGGGCGGTGCGGGCCATTGACGCGGCGTACCGCGCATCGGGCGGTTGAATGACAAGGGAGCGTTCAATCAGCAATGCCGGCCCGATCAAAGAGACCAAATTTCCAAGAAGCGATTGGTCAGGTTGTTCCGCCGCGGTTGCGGCGGCTGCCGCGTACGCCGCGTATGCCGCAGCAATGGCGTATGCGGCCGCCCCGCTGACGCGAAGCCCGGTTTCCCGTGTCGCTGCGCCCGACCCAGCCAGGAGCAGGGCCAGCAATGCCAACGACACAGTGGGCTGTAATGGGATTGACGTTTGGAAGACGAGTGTGACTACGGCGGCCGTCGCGACCAGATACGGCAACACGGCGCTGGGATGAAGTTCCGAGACCGATCGCCCGTCGGTGCGCGCCAGAAACCGGGCGCTGCGATGGGCCCCCAAGTAGGTATACAGGGCAAGTAGGAGCGTGTAGGTGCGAAAGAACGGTTGCGTTTCGAAGCCCGGCAGTCGGATGGCAAGAAAAAAGTAAAACGCCACGTGGGCGGATATGGCAAGCATCACGGCGGCGATTTCGACCTGCGGGGTGCGGGCGACGTATCCGACAACGGCAAACGCGGCGCTGACCGATGCGAGCAGATAGGGAAGCGACGGTAGGCCGCCAAGGTCGGAAATGGCCAGGATCATGATGATGAGCGCGGCCGCCGCCGCATGAAAAAGCGCAACCGTGCCGCTGGGCACGTCCCAGTAGGTGTCCGCGAAAAACCAATGTCCGCTCATTCGCCGGTGAACGGTTTTTACTCGGGCGACGACTCGTTCGTAGAAGCACGCCGTCGCCAGCAATACCGACGACGTGAACAGCGCGATGAGCCAGTTCTCGCGGACGGCGTGGCTGCCGATTTCGAGCGGTGTGTTGAATTTGATGGCCTGCACACACAGCGCCGTGGCAAGGCACAACAGAAGGACACCGGCCAGCTTGAAGAAGATGATACGCGTCAGGTGAAAGACGGTTGCCAGCGCGGCGCATTCGAGGGCCACCGCGATCAGGAAACCGGTTTCACCGAGAACGGCGCTCATGGCCATATTCACGAGTGACAGGGCGATGGCCGTAAAGAGTTGGAACAGGTAATTGCGATGGGGACCGCTCGTTTCGGCGTACAAGGAGAGCAGGGCCGCGGTGGCTCCGAGCCCGGTATAGACAATGCCTGCCTGGGCGGCGCCATAGCGCTGCAACGAGTACCAAATGAGCGGATAGAATGCCAGGGCGTTCGCCGCCGCCAGCATCGCGGAGCGTTTACGGCCTCGTCCCAGGCGTCGCGATTCCATTACACATAGAATCGAAACGAGGATATTGAAGGCCGTCAAGGCCGGTATAACGACCCAAAAGTACTGGGAAGGCTCCAGGACGATCCAGTCCGGCTTGTCCAGAATGTACAAGGCGGACGTCGCGTACGCGGAAGCCATGGCGAAGAGCGTGAAGGCAAGTGGCCGTCGCCGGTGGAGCAGGGTGGCGACGAGCGCCGCCAGCGCGCATGCCAGTAGCTTGTAGTCGATTTGCGTTCGCGCCGTTTGGAGATCGAGGCGCCGAAACTGGTCCCACGCGAACCCGCTCTCCCGCCAAACCGTTACCGCAGCGAGCCCGATCGCGGCTGTCATGAAAAGCATCAGCGAGCGGATGACCCAGAGTCTCCCGAGAGTGGGGGGCGGCTTGGGCGCGAGGTCGCCCGCGCGCCGGCCATGCTTAAGGCCCGAGCGCCGCTCCCTTCGGAGCGTTTCCACCTCGCGGGTGAGCCGGAGGACTTGCGCCTCCAATTCCTGGATGCGCCGGTGTTCCTCTTTGGTCTGCGGATCGGACATCTGTGCACTTGCCTATTCGGAGGTCACGATACCGGCCGGGCCCTTGCACTTGTAGAAGGCCGTACCTTGAACCGGTGTGGAATCAAGGCCATGGAACGTCACAGGGCTTATGAACTCGAGCGGGCCACCTTCGATTTTAACCGTTTCACCGTTCGTCTCGATGCGCCGGGCATTCGCCGCCGTGGAGAAGAACAACTCTCGGGATTCGCCGGGTTGGAGATTGAGAACGGGTACAAAACCGATCAGTCCGGCCTGATCGCGGTAAGACTGAATGTGTCCAATGTCCTCGTATTCGATGCAACGCCACACTTTCCCGCGCTTTTCCCACAGCATCGGTCCGATATGGGATGCGAATCCCTCGATTAACACGGGCGTCCAGTTGTGTCCCCCCCTGAGTGTGAAGTGGGCAAAACCCCGCGGATCACACCTTAGTCGCCGCGGAAAACCAGGGAGAGGTGTCCCGTGCTCAACGTCGATCCGGGGAATTCTTTTGCCGAACAGATCGCGCTGAATTTCGGCAGTTCCTGGATTCGCGTCAGTATGCGACATGAGGAAAAGGTGTGCTTCGAGCCGGTCGCCCTTTTCCAGTCGCTTCAAGGCACTCGGCGTCGTCAGGAAGATTTGGATGCCGTGCTCGTCCCTGGCGCAGCTCAGTCCAAGGGAAGACAAGGACCGAGCGCCTACCGTGCCTTCGATGCGATTGATAACGTACGAAATTCCGCCGCCATCCGTCGCATACACGGTCACGAAGGGGTACTCCGCGCCCAAGGACGCCGCTTCCAGAATCCACCCGTCCCGATCCCTCAAGTCTATCGAGATCGCTTCGCCCGATTCCCCGGTGTAAGCGAGCCTGTCCCATATTCGGTTCGGCGCGTCCGGGCGGGTTCCGAGTATGCGAAGACTACGCGCGCTGGAGTCATCCAATTCCACGGTCTCGCGTACTTGCAGTTGCAGCTTGATGAAGGCCCGAGGATGATCGTCGTGGGTCGTTTCCGTGACCTCGATGGATGAGTCGATCTTGCCTTCTTCACTGACTGTGTCGATCGCAAAATTTGCGAGATTCGGACCCGTCATGAAAAGTCGCACGCGTTCGAGGCGGGTGTTAATCACGTTTCCACCTGACTGATATTGGAGACCACCGTGTATGGCCCGATCAGAATTGAATTCGGCGACCCCCTCTCCGATGGTTCCTGTGTGGCCCAGCCAATGATACCGGAATGTTTCTATACCGCCCAGCGTGGTTTGCAGGACGGGGTCGTTCGACTCCACGGATGCAAGCTGCCTGACTTTGCGGCCTCTCGACGCAGCCCCCAGCAGCCTTACTTGCGCCTGGCCGGGAAGCTCGGGCTGAACTGGAAGGGGAAAGATTGCCTCGTCGACGGTCCGGCCGTTCGCCCCCACGGAGGGAAGCGTGAATACTCGCGAAAGCTGCACCGGGACCGGCAGCACAAAACCGTTGCCATCTGCGAGGACAGCGCCTGCCCAATTTTCGGATTTGCTTTCGACACAACAGACGATCTCTGCCGGTCCGGTAAGAATGGTTTCCTTTGAGGAGACCGTGGCCTTGATGAAGAGATCGGATGTCGACTCGGCTTCAATCAGAAAGTAACCCGACCGCCGCTGGAATCCGCGGAACGTACCGCCCCTGCAATCAATCCCGATTTTCTCCGATGCGGATTCCGTCTGTACGAGTTGCCTCAAATCCTCGTGCGACTCGCCGGCGGCCAGTACAATGACGGTGGTGCGGGTCCCGAAATCGTCCTCGGTGAACTCGTATCGGGCCAATAGCCGCTGCAAAGGGCGAAGCCGAAGGTACGCCCGCTGTCTTGCGCCGCCTTGCGCCGCAACCGGCAACAACAGGGCGATCGACTTCGGGCGTGTTGCGCCAAAGTCAAGGTACTTGTCGAGCTCAGCCGCCGAATACGGGAGCGTCGTCCCATGCCTGACATCGCCGTACCACCCCATCCAGAACTTCTGCGGGGCCTGTCGTTGGTCCACCACCAAATTGCAGTAGACTCGCTTCCCATAGCAGTACAAGACAAGCTGGATGTCCGCGTCAAGATTGTTCCATTGAAGATCACGCAGTCGAATCTCTGCCATGTGCGGACCGAAGCGGCGAATTTCGAGGCGACCGGGCCCGTTTACCTTGCCGGCTGACATCATCGCCATGAGCGGTTCGGCGCCAATCAGTTCTTCGTCCCGGGCGGCAAATCGGGTAATCATCGCTTTCTCGCAGTCGAGATGGAGGGTGTAGGTCAGACCTTCAACAATGAGGATGTTCGAGTCCGTAGACGAGTATTGTATGTGCACCGCCGCCTGGTCATTTGTGGCAGTAAAGGCGAATACCGGAGCGCAACACAGTGCCGCGACCCCGATTCGAATGTACGATTGCACGTAGACCTCCTCGAGCACGTATTCCTCTATTTATCATATCGCGCCATCGCGCGGTGAATCCAAAACGTTGACGAAGTTCTGGTGCGCGAATATACTGCAGCGAACGTCTGCTTGGGTGTGCAAGAGGACTAGAGGGGTTCCGACATGACAATGATCGGTCTGATCGTATGCGCTATCGGTGTGCTGGGGTTTCTCGCGAACTTCACGGGCTTCTATATGATGCCGCCGCCCTACGGGAACCTTTATATCTGGGGCGGCGCCGCGGTTATCGGCGCGGTCACGGCGATGCTGACCCGCCGCGCGTCGGACTGATTTCTCGCTACGGTTATCGAAGGGACGACCCCGTTGAAGCGGCCCATACCGACGGGGCCCATGATCGGCATTCCTCGAAACCGCATTGGACCGGACCGGAGTGCTCGCGGTTCCGTTTCAATGGCCGGGTCCGCGCCACCCTAGGGAGAATCGAATGACATTTTGTCTCGTCGTATTCGCCGCGTTGGCCGCAGCGGATGAGTTTGCGCCGCGCATCGAGTTGTTGAGCACACAACTTGATCGCCTTCAATTCATCACGGTACCGGGGGCCCTCGAGACGGAGCGGGCGCGGCGAATGGACGCCGCGCGTCAAGCCCTCGACCGAGGGGCCGCCAACACAGATGAATTCAACGCCATCTACCACGCCATCGACGAGGTGCGGATGTGGCTCTGGCAGAACGCCGCCGACCGCCCAATGCCGCCCAACACGAGTCTCTCCGAATCCGAGTCGGGGTGGACTTTGAGCAACGGTGTGCTTTCCCTAACGATCGCCCGAGATGACCTTTCAATGCGGGTGGGGACGAGCACGTCCGAGTGGCGCTTCCTGCCCTGCGATAAAGGGGATGTGATCGTCAACGGTAAATCGACGAGTTTACGTTCGGCCGGAGCGGTGCAGGTCGAGGAATTCAATACGGGATACAGCAGCGGCATTGTGATGACATTGGCGAACTTCCCCGAGGCCGGAGGGCTGGAACTTCGTTTGTCCGCCAATCTGATTGACAATGAGGTCGTGTTCGAGATCGCAGCGAGTGAGAATGGCGTCGTTGTTGAATCCGTGAACTGGCCGAAGGGCATCGATACCTCCAGCTACACGGACGGTTGTTCCGTAATTCCGCATATGCAGGGGATGCTGTTGCCGTACGGATGGCCGCAAACGATTAGCGAAGTAAACCTCTGCAACTCGCGAGCGCTGTACATGCCATGGTGGGGCCACCTGCAGGGCGGTCCGCGCACCGCCTCGCCGGGGGTGCTCGTCATTATCGAAACGGCCGACGACGGGGGAGCGGCATACGACCACACGCCCGGCGGTGCGACCCTCATACGACCGCGTTGGTACGCAAGTCTCGGGAAAGTGGGCTACCTTCGCACGATTCGCTATGTTTTCGACGACAAGGCGACCTACGTAACGATGGCAAAGCGGTACCGGCGGTATGTGAAGGAACAGGGGCGCTTCGTATCGCTGGCCGAGAAACTTCAACGCACACCGAACCTGACCGAGGTCATCGGCAGACCGGTGCTGCACATCGGCGCCTTGTATCACTTCGTCAAGGAAGCCTCGCTATTCAACAAGGACCGAATCGAGGCCAATCATGCGCTGTCGACCTTTGACGACTTGGCCGGACGGCTTCGCGAGGCGAAAGCGAACGGGATTGAGGATGCCTACGTCCATCTGGACGGCTGGGGATTTTATGGTTACGACAACGGCCATCCCGACGTATTGCCGCCGGGCGCGGAGCAAGGCGGGTGGGAGGGGCTGCGCCGCTTCGCCGATACTTGCGAGGAACTCGGATATCTGTTCGCCGTTCATGATCAGTACCGTGATTTCTATTTTAATGCCGTGTCGTTTGACGACCGACTTGTCGCGTATCGATACGATGGCTCACTGGAAGAGCACTCGACGTGGTGCGGAGGGCCGCAAACGATCCTGAGTCCGCGTTTTGCACCCGGTTACGTTCGCCGCAATCACGATCTGTTCGCGCAGCACGGAATCAAGGTAAAGGGCGCGTACCTGGATGTGTTCTCCGTCGTTCCTCTCGAGGAGAGTTCGGACAGAGCCCACCCGGTCACGCGCGCCGAGTGCGCACGGTACCGCGCCGAGTGTTTCAATCTGCTCCGTGCGCGGGGCTACGTCGTCAGCTCCGAAGAACCGACCGACTACCTCGCTCCCTATCTCGATTTGGTCCACCACGGGCCCTATGCAACATACCCCCGAATCGGCGGCGGCGAGGCGCGGGGAATCCCCGTTCCGCTGTGGAACCTCGTGTACCATGACTCCATACTTCTGCCGTGGGAGATGGGTGAGGACGGCGGGTGGGGCGTACCCAAAGGCGATGCCGGTTACCTCCACTGCCTGCTGAATGCCGGGCTGCCTTATGCGGGGCTGAGTCCGGGCGAAACCGAACTAGGCCGAATGAGGGAGGCATTGGCGCTCAACCGGCGCTGCGCAACGCTGGAGATGGTGAATCACGAGTTCATGGACGACTCCTATCGTCATCAGCGCGCCGCCTACAGTGACGGGACCGTGGTGACCGTCAACTTCGAGGCGAAGTCGTTCGTCGTTGCGGCGCCCTAACACAATGCCGCGCATCGAAAACCATATTCTGTTGCGCGCCGCGCGTGGTGAACAGACCGAACGTACACCCATCTGGCTCATGCGACAGGCGGGGCGCACTGATCCCGAATACGTGCGCATCAAGGCGGAATCGGGCATGTCGCTCGAGCAGCTTTTTCGTCATCCTGAACTGGCGGCGCGCATCTCCCTTTTGCCTCGGCGTTTCGGAGTTGACGCGATCATTTACTTCCAGGACATATTGACGCCGCTCTCCCCGATGGGCGCCGAGTTTGTCTTTAGCCCCGGGCCCGTGCTCACACGCCCGATCAGCGGGCCGCAGGATCTGGCGAGACTTCACCGGTACGATGTGGCCGATGCGTTGCCGTTTATCCCGGAGACGTTTCGCCTGGTTCGCGCCGACTTGAATGGATCGCTGCCGGTGTTGGGGTTTGCAGGCGCGCCCCTTACGCTGGCGGTGTTCATTTTGGAGGGCGGAAGTTTCGGCGCCGGCCTCGAGCGGACTAAGGCAATCCTCGCTCAGGAACCGGCCATCATCCACCGTTTGCTGGAACGTCTGACCGAATTGACTATCGATTTTCTGAGATTGCAGATCGCAGCCGGCGCCGATGCCGTACAATTGTTCGAGTCGGCGGCGAATCTGTTCAGCTTGGACGAGTACATTTCGTATGCCTTGCCCTATCAGCAACGCATTTTCGAGGCGCTAAGCGGCACGGTGCCAACCATCATGTTTGCGCGCGGGTGGGGCGACCTCGACTCCCTGCACGCTTCCGGGGCGGACGTGCTGAGCCTCTCCGAGGCGATCCCTATCGCGGTGGCCCGCCGACGTTTAGGGGATGCGTTGATCGTCCAAGGCAACCTCGACAACCGGTTGCTGGTTTCCGGCTCGAAAGATGAAATTGCCGAAGCCGCGTGCGCCTGCATCGAGCAGGGCGGTCGCCGAGGGCACATTTTCAACCTGAGCCACGGACTGTTGCGGGAAACTCCGTTTGAGAATCTCCTGCACCTTATACACGTAGTCAAAAACACCCGGCCGGACAATTGATGCGGGTTTCGGGCCGATACTGGACCTTCCGCCCGCATATCGCATTTGTCGAGGCGCGGGTAAGGGGTGCGACATGCTCTCGCGAACGTACACGAGTGGTTTTCCACACCCGCGACCGTTTTGTCGTGTCGCGCCGCAGTGATACATACCGGCGCGTGTTGTATGACGTTGTGTCTTTCAGCGCACGTGGGACTGCGGAATCCGCGTTACGAACGCACCCCGCTTGAAACGGGGAGCATTGATTCCTACACTCTTCGTATCGGTTGAGACCGGCAAGGGAGACATGAAATGAGCGGGATGGTTCGATTTCTATATGGCGTGGCGGCGGTTCTCGCATTCGCGATTGCAGCACAGAGCTGCAACACTATACGGGGTGTGGGCAAAGATGTCGAGGCCGGTGGAAAGGCCATTCAGCGCTCGACGACCAAGTGATCGAAACGGGGACAGGCGACGGCAACGACTTCCAGAAACCGTCCCGGGGTGGGGTGCATTCCGACATGATGGGGACGGTGTTTTCATGTTGAGCGAATCTCGTAACCTGTGAGCTTTCGACCACCCAGTGGGGAGAAATCGAATGACCGAAGTGGGATTGGGAATTATCGGCTGCGGCGTGATTGCGCCCATACACGCGGAGGCCATCAAGGGCATTTCAGGCGCGCGACTGGTCGCCGTGTCCGATGTCGTGGAAAAGAACGCGAGGGCGCTTGCCGACAAATACGATGCGGTTCCGTACCTGGACTACAAGGAGATGTTGAAGCGCGACGATGTTCAGGCGGTCAGTTTGTGTGTGCCGAGCGGAATGCGGCTCGACATTGCCGAAGCATGCGCCGCCGCAGGCAAACATATCCTCGCCGAGAAGCCGCTGGAAGTCACCACGGAACGCATCGATAAGCTGATCGCCGCGGTGGACAAGATGGGCGTTAAGCTGGGTTGCGTCTTTCAGTACCGTTTTGCCGACGGCCCAGGCCGCATACGGCAGGCGATCGACGAGGGTCGATTCGGTCGTTTGGTGTTGGGTGACGCGTACATCAAGTGGTACCGCTCGCAGGAGTACTACGACAGCGGATCCTGGCGCGGCACGCGCAAACTGGACGGGGGCGGCGTTCTGATGAACCAGGGTATTCATCAGATTGACCTTATGTTGTGGTATATGGGTGCGGCCAAGTCGGTGACGGCCAAGACCGCCCTCGTAGGCCACAAAGGAATAGAGGTCGAGGACCTCGCCTGTGCCGTGATCACCTTCGAGAACGGGGCCATGGGGGTCATTGAAGGAAGCACCGCCATCTGGCCCGGGCATCCGGCGCGAGTGGAAGTGCATGGGACGACGGGCAGCGCGGTGCTCGAAGACGGGGAATTGGTGAAGTGGCAGTTCAAGGAGCCGCGACCGGAGGATGAGGGCATCCTGGCGGGTATCGAACGGGGGGCCACCCTGGGCAGCGGCGCCAGCGACCCTATCGCCAGCCTTAAGCACGAGGGACATCGACGTCAAATTGCGGATTTTGTCTCCGCAATTCGCGACAACCGTGACCCGAAAATCGACGGAAGGGAAGGTCGAAAGGCCGTGGAACTCATCGAGGCCATCTACAGGTCCGCGGAAACCGGGACAACGGTTACGCTTTAGCCGAACAATCAGGTGTACTCAGGGCCTTGCGCAGCCGGTGCTACTGTACAACATTCGCCCACTTTTGATACGCTAGGGGGCGAATCGTCGCCGGCCGTTCGCCTAGTCTCGTCTACTCTTGGAGGCTCCGCATGGTATCCCCCGTGTCTCTCCGTCGTGTATCGGTTTTCGTCATCGTGCCGGTCATTCTATGCGCCACGGGGTTCGCACAGGACGCGCCGCCGGCGGCCGGACCCCCGGTCGTCGCGCGGATCGGAGATTCCGAGGTGATTACGAAGAAGGAGTTCGATCGCGCCGTCACGGCCATCGAGCAGATTCGTATGGCCCAGATTCGCGCGCGTGGCGGTGCGCCCGATGGGGTCTCCGCCCGGCTCTCGCATGACGGTCGGCTCAGATTGCTCGACAACCTGGTTGACGAGCGGGTCCTGTTCATGCTGGCGCGTCAGGCCGGCGTGACGGTCAGTGACGACGAGGTGACACGCGACATCGATGAGCGCAAGAACGGCCTGCCGGCCAATATGTCCTTCGAGGAATTTCTGCGTCAGCAAGGAATGACGCCCGAGGAGGTCCAGGACTTAACGCGCCGCCGGCTGATTACTCAGCGCTTTAGGGAACAGCACACTCGCGATATCACCGTCACTCCCCAGGAGATTGACAAACAATACAACGAGCTTAAGCTTCGTGGGGCCCTCGACACGGCGGACGTGCAGCATATTTTTGTCATGAATCCGGGAACGGATGCCGCCGCCGTCGAAGCGGGTCGTCAGTCCATCGAGGCCGCCTACAAGCGACTCAAGGCCGGAGAGGACTTCGCCGTAGTCGCGAAGGAAGTTTCACAAGACAGCGAGTCCAAAGACAATGGCGGCGCGTACGCCGGTGTTCGACATGGTAGGTTTGTGCCCGAACTGGACCGGAGGATTTTTGAATTGCCGGTCGGGGAGTTGTCCGAGCCATTTCGCTCCCGAACAGGATGGCACCTGGTAAAGGTCCGATCGCGGGGGGTTGCGTCCCTGGATGAGAAGATGTCCGAAGACATCCGCAAGTCGCTTTTCGAGATGAAGAGTCGCCAAATCATATCCAAACTGGTACAGGAAGCCCGCAGCAAACTCAATATCCAGATCAATCTTCCCGCTGAGGCGCCCGAGAGCTTGCCGGCACCGTCGCCGTCGACCTCCATCCTGGACTCGGCGACCTGAGGGATTGTACGGCCCATTGGCGAAACACGGCATGAAACGTACCCTTGAAATTGCGCTGGTAGGCGCCGGCATGTTCGGCGGGGACGTCCACCTCAGAACGTTCTGCCAACTCGAGAAGAGCGGGCTGCTGCCATGGCTGGGCCGGCTCGGGCTCGACACGATGGCTCGCGCGCTCGGCGAAATCGACATCCGCTTCGTCGGCCTGGCGACCCGCACGCAGGCATCTTGTGAATCGAAACGGGCGGAGTATCGCAAGTTGGGCCTGGATTTCCGTGCCTATCACGGCGAGACGCCGTGGGAGCTGCTGCTCGACGCTCATCCCAATCTGGACATACTCGCGGTTGCGACTCCGGACCATCTGCACGCGGCGCCGATTCTAGCTGCCTTGAAACGCGGGGTGCATGTCATCAGCGAGAAGCCGCTGACGCTCGACGCAAACGAGGCGGACGCGATCATCGCCGCGTCGCGAAAGGCGGGACGCCTGGTGGGCGTTGATATGCACAAACGCTACGATCCCGATCATCTTCGGATTCGCGACGACATCTCGAAGCGAATCGGCGCGCCCCTTTACGGGAGAGCGGTGCTCGAAGAGCCCCTGGATATCTCGACCCAAGTCTTCCGCAAATGGGCCGAACAGAGCGACCCGTTCAGCTACGTCGGTTGCCACTGGACCGATTTGTTCATTTCCTACTTCCGGGTCAAACCCGTCAGTCTTTACGCGGTCGGCCAGAAAGTCAAGCTGCGCAATGAGTACGACATGGATGCATTCGACTCGGTCCAGGTCAAGGTGCTCTTCAGCAACGGCATGAGCATCGATTTTGTGAACTCGTGGATCATGCCGAACGAATTCGAAGCGCCGGTCAATCAAGAGTGCCAGCTCTTCGGGACGAACGGGGTGGTCGAGTCGGACTCGCAATACCGCGGATTGAGGTATACCGAGGCGGGCGTCGGCACGCAGACGCGCAACACGCATTTCACCCGGGATGTCAGGCGCGAGGACGGTTCATTCGCCTACGTCGGTTACGGGGTGGACAGCCTCGTCGTTTGCATAGAGAAGGTGGCCGAAATGAAGTTCCTTGGAAAGTCGTTGGACGACATCCGCGGGACCTATCCGGACGCGGAGGAAGGCCGGCAATCCGTGCTCATCCTTCACGCAGCGAGAGAAGTTTGCCGCCGCAACTACGAGTACGCGCAAGCCGGAAGGGGCGCGCCCGTAACCGCATGTTTTGGCGCGGAGGGCATCACCGTTTACGACCCATTTACGGGCCCGCAACGCATATACGATCGGCCGGTCTAAGGTAGTCTCGGCCCGTCGGGGGCCTGCGCCTTTTGAAGTTCATGCAGTCGCGCGACCTGCCTTGATACTTGTTCGAGGTGGGTCGGATGGCCGGTGTCCTGATAGGTCTCCCGAATCCGGATGAATTTGCTCTCCCGATTTAGAAAGGCCTCGACGACTTCCGGGTCGAAGTGCGTCCCGGTCGCTTCAAGGATCAATTGCTTGGTCTTTTCGTGCGAGTACGCCTCTTTATAAGGTCGCTTCGTCGTCATTGCGTCGTAGGCATCGCCGAGGGCGACTATGCGGGCGGGCAAGGGTATTTCCGGGCCCAACATGCCGAATGGGTAGCCGCTGCCGTCCCATTTTTCGTGGTGGTGGTAGGCGATGTCCTGCCCCATGGTGAGCAGGGAGTTCCCGCCGGCTTCTTCGTCGGCAGCCTTCAGCGTGTCGCCGCCGATCAGCGCATGCGTCTTCATGATATCGAATTCTTCCGCGCTTAGTTTGCCCGGCTTCAGGAGGATGGCGTCCGGAATGCCGACTTTCCCCACATCGTGCAGCGGGCTCGAATAATAGAGGGTTTCGACGAACCCGCTGTCGATAATCCGGTCGTATTTCGGCCATGTCGCCATTTCGACGGCGATCTCGCGCACATACCGGCGCATACGTTCCAGGTGTTCGCCCGTTTCCGGGTCGCGCGATTCCGCCAGTCGGGAGAGCGAGAAAACGATGACCTGTTGAATGCGCTCGACCTGTGTCGTGCGCTCGCGTACCCGCTCTTCCAGGATGAGGTTGTCGTCTTCGAGGCGTTTTTGGTACCGAATGATCTGGTCCTGCATCGCCTTGGACTTGATCGAACTGCGGATGCGCGCCTCGAGGAGGATGGGATCGATGGGGCGGGTCACGAAGTCGTCTACGCCGACTTCCAAGGCGCGAATGTTGGCCTCATGATCGGCCACCCCGGTCACCATGATCACGGGAATATGCCGGGTGTGAAGGTTGCGTTTCAGGCGTTCACATACTTCGAACCCGTTCATCCCCGGCATCACGAGATCGAGGAGAATTATGTCGGGGGATTGTCTGGCCACCACGTCTAACGCCGCCGGACCGCTGGTTGCCTCCAATGTCGCGTATCCTTTGGGGGCGAGTAGTCGTTTGAGGAGATTGATGTTCTCCTGCATATCGTCCACGATGAGTACGGTAGGATGGTCGGCCGTTCGGGCGGATTCTGCGGCCTGGTTCGCTTCGGGTTCGTTTGTCACGACTTGCGTCAGTTCCTTCCCCCCACCGTCTCTTAACCTCGAACGCCTTGCAACGGAATCATCCTAGCAGAGTACCCGCACTCGCGCAAGAGACCCAGGGGCGGAGCGTGCAGACATTGAATCGGAATCGCGAATGTCTCATACTCGCACCTCGCCGAAGTTTTCGAATGGGGTCCTACGTATGCCGGGTAAGAGTACTGCCGTCGCATCGGGCAAAGACCTTCAACGTCAGGTAGCCGAATTGGGCCGGTCGCTTGGTCTGAAATCAGAAATCGAAGTCGAGGTCGGTCGGCGAATTTGGGGAGCGAGGCGGCGTATTGACGTGGTGTTGAAGCACCCGCTCACGCACGTCAGCCTGGGCATCGAATGCAAGTTTCAAGGTGGATCGGGGAGCGCCGAGGAGAAAATTCCCGCGACAATTGAGGACATCCGGGCATGGCCGATCCGCGGGATTGTCGTGTATGGGGGCGCTGGTTTTTCGTCCAATATGGAATCCTATTTGCTGTCAACGGGGATGGCGGTCGAATTGTCCGACCTTCAGCCTTGGCTCGAGTTGTATTTCGGTCTATGAAGACAGTTGCACGCCGCTTGGTCACCCCGCGTCCTTTTTTGAAATGGGTGGGGGGGAAGGGGCAGTTGCTTGGACCGCTGCTGGAGCAGGTGGATCGGGCCAAGCCGTTTCGCCGGTATCACGAGCCCTTCGTTGGGGGGGGAGCGCTCTTCTTTGAGCTGGTCCGAACGGGTCGGCTGCCGCGGGCGCATGCCTTTCTGTCCGATAACAACGAAAACCTTATCAGCGCGTACCTGGCGGTTCGAGACGATGTCGAGAACGTCATCAAGATTCTCAAAGCGCACAAGGCGAAGCACAGCGAAACGTACTATTACGAAGTCCGTTCCAAGCGCCCTACCGACCTCTGCGAACGGGCGGCCCGCATCATCTACCTGAACAAGACCGGCTACAACGGACTGTATCGCGAAAACAGCAAGGGAGAGTTCAACGTTCCATTCGGGCGTTACGTGAATCCCGCCATCTGCGACGAAGACAACCTCCGCGCGGCCGCTGACGCGCTGAAACACGCCCGCATTGAAGCGCGTCCTTTCGAGACCGTGCTGGACTGCGCCAAACCCGGCGATCTCGTATACTTCGATCCGCCTTACGATCCCGTCTCGCGCACCTCGTCGTTTACAGGCTACGACAAAGGCCATTTTGGGGACGACAACCAGCGGCGGCTCGCCAAGGTGGCGGAGCGCCTTGCCGGCAGGGGCGTTCGGGTGCTGTTGTCGAATTCGATGACGCCATTCGTGCGACGATTGTATTCTTCGTTTACCATCGACGAG
>BTUX01000042.1:0-22018 GCA_045863315.1 Candidatus Hydrogenedentota bacterium
AAATACAATACCCCTCCGTGCCGTACATCTCGAACCGTGCCGGACCTGCCGCACCGGTCGAGGCATCGCACAGAGCGGATGCGCCGGATTTGAAGCGGATCAAAAGCGCGGCGTGGTCCTCCGTTTCGAGTCCAAACCGTCGATTGGTCAGAATGCCCTGCACGCCCGTGGCCTCGCCCATGAACCACGTTGCCAGGTCAATCAGGTGGGTGCCGATATCACCCAGCGCCCAGCCGCCGCACAAGTTCTTTTTTTGCCTCCAGGGCGGCGGAAGCGTGGGGTACGGGTAATAAAGCTGGGCCCGGAAGAATATGGGCCGGCCAAACGCGCCGGTGGTCCATTCGCGGTGGACTTCCTGGTGGAGGGGATGGTGTCGGAAGTGATAGCCCACGCCGAGCACGCGCTTGGCCTGTTCGGCCGCCGCGATCATGCTTTCGCACTCCGCTGTCGTAATGGCCATCGGCTTTTCCACCAGTACATGCTTGCCTGCTTTGAGCGCGGCAATCGTCTGCTGGGCATGCAGGTGGTTCGGACTGGCAATCCAGACCGCCTGCACGTCGGGATCCTTGAGAAATGCCCCCAGGTCTGCGTAGCCTTTCTCCACCTCGTGCTTCGCGCAGAACGCGTCGGCCGTGTCCTGGCTGCTACTCAGGACCGCATGTAACGTGGCATTCTCGGCACCGACGATAGCTGGACCAAAGGTTGTGTCAGCCCAACTTGTGGTACCCACCAGTCCCCACCTAACCCTGTTTTTCGTCATTGCACCTTACCCCACGGTCGCCGAACGGGATCTGCCGTACGAACGGGCGGACTGACTCCGGATCCCATTTGGCAGATTGGCCGGCCACCCTAGTTAGTTTACACCTCGGCGAATACTGGACGCAATGTGCGAAAACCCCTCCGGGTATGCCCGGGCAGCGAATGAACTTGCCCCCGTCGTGAATCTGGCGTACGATGAAAGGCAGACCGTGACGGGCGGCGCGTCCGGTTTTGTGTAGGAGGTGGGCACAAAAGTTTGACCCGCGGTGTTTACCAACCTGCCGCCAGTGCCTACGGCGGCTTGCAGTGCAAGGTGCAAAACGAGGAGGAGATGATCCATGAAGAAGAAGAGTCTGTTCAGTCTGGCAGCGTTCGTGGTTGGAACGGGTGCGACCGCGTTCGCGTTGATTTCGAGTGGATTGGTCATGGCGGACATCCCGCCGGCGCCGGAAATCGGAACCAAGGTGGCCAATTTCACGATGAAAGACTACGAAGGCAAAGAGCATTCACTCGAGGCGCACAAAGGCCAGATCGTCGTGCTGTCGTTTACGTCGCACAAGTGCCCGGTTTCGAAAGGCTGCGAGAAGGCCTTCGCCGAAACGGCGGCGAAGTACAAGGAAAAGGGAGTCGTGTTCCTGAGCATCGACAGCCATAACTCGACGCCGCCGGCTGAAATCAAGGAATACGCGACTGCGTCCAACGACACGGGCAAGACCTTGCCTTATCCGATTCTGAAGGATGAGGGCAATGTGTATGCAGACACCCTGGGCGCCAAGGTGACGCCGGAAATCTACATTGTCGACAAGGAAGGCAAGCTGGCGTACCACGGCGCGCTGGACAACAGCAATGATTACAAGCCCGGGACCGCCGAGTACAAGAACTACGTGGCCCAGGCGCTGGACGAACTTCTCGCGGACAAGCCGGTTTCCCTGCCGAAGCAGTCCGCATACGGGTGCACGATTAAGCGCGTTGCGGGCAAGAAGACCGCAAGTTAGACGTGGCGCACCGATGAGCGATTTGAAAGTGCAAAGGGGGAAGCGGTGCGCCGCGGCCATGACGCCGCGGCGCACGCCCTTCTTTATCGGGCCGTTCTGTGCGGTGCTGTTTCTGCTGTCGACGGGCTGTGGAGGCGCGAAGGGGCCCGCGCCGGCAACCGCCGTGCCTGCGGGAGATCGATCCGCCGGATCGCAGATTGCCGCGACGCCGGATGCGGATTCGGCCACGGCCACGCCCCATGCGGATACCGGCACAACGTCCTCGGGGGGCAGCCCGAAGGTCACCATTCTCGACGAGGCCGGCGTGAAAGAGCAGTTGGCGAAGGCGAAGGGCCGTGCCGTCGTGATCAACGTGTGGGCGACCTATTGTGTGCCGTGCGTGGAAGAGATGCCGGAACTGATCAAGTTCTACAACGAGCGCGACCCTCAGAACGTCGAGTACCTCAGTCTGTCCGCCGATATCGCCTATACGATTGACGAAGTCCTCGCGCCATTCGTGGCAGAGAATAAGCTGCCGTTTCCCGTATACGTGCCGCGAGGGGTGCCGCCGGACGTACTCGCCGGCATTCTGGGTGCAACCGATTCGGGCTGGAACGGCGCCCTGCCCGCCACGTTCCTGTTGGATCGTGAGGGTCGATTACGCAAGTCCTGGTTCGATGTCGTCACCGCGGAATCGCTGAACGAGGCCGTTAACGCGATTGCCGCTTCGTGAACGCCGGGGAATGGGGCTCCGTGGATCGTACGCACACATTACAGGACCTGCTGGAGAGAAACCGGGCGTGGTCGGAAAGAATCCGGACCGCACAACCTGATTTCTTTCCCTCACTGGCGCGGCAGCAGGAGCCGGATTATCTGTGGATCGGGTGTTCGGACAGCCGGGTGCCCGCTAACGAGATCGTCGGACTCTTGCCGGGCGAACTTTTTGTCCACCGAAACGTGGCCAATCTGGTGGTGCACACCGATCTCAATTGTCTCTCCGTCATCCAGTTCGCCGTCGAGGTGTTGCGGGTCGAACACATCATCGTGTGCGGGCATTACGGTTGCGGGGGCGTGGCCGCCGCGTTGGAAGACGATGAGCATGGTCTGATCGATAACTGGCTTCGGCACATTCGCGATATTCGAGCTCGGAACGCCGGAGAACTGGCCGGCCTTCTTGACAAGCGGCAGCGAATCAACCGCCTGTGCGAACTGAACGTACTCGAGCAGGCGCGTAACGTATGCCGCACCACTATCGTCCAGCGCGCATGGCGGCGCGGGCATCGCCTCGATGTACACGGGCTCATCTACGGCATCGAGAACGGACTGCTAAGAGACTTGGGCATCTGTTTCAGCCGGCCCGACGACCTCGACGAAGCCTACCGCATGAACGTGACGCCGTGACGCGGCTGAACCGCTGCCGTCAGCGGATCGATTCCTGATCGGGACCGTGGCGGCGGTGGAACGGCGCGCCTTGCGCGTCCCGCGGTTCATCCATGCGTTCGTACTTTAGGAATTGGGTCGTTCCGGCCCTCCAATTCGTCGCTATCGAGACGGTGAGGAATCCCGCGGTGACCAGCCACAGCACCAGGCATGCCGCTGCGGCGGAATGCCAAGCCCGGCTTGTGTACTCGGCAAATTGTCGCCGCGCGGCGGGAAGGGACCCGAGCGCGATACCGCCCACCAGGCCGCCGAGGTGGGCGGCGTTGTTGGCGCCGATAAACCAACCGAAAATCAGCGCGTAGACCGCCCACTGCACCAGCGTGTCGCGATATCCCCTGGCCGCGCCGACTTGACCTCGGAGGTGGGCGATGCCGAAGCCGATAAGCCCGAACAGCCAACCGGAAGCGCCGGCCGTCGTTGCGGTGAGCGAATGGTGAAACCCCACGTACCAGATTTGCGAGGCGAGCGCGGAGGTGATTTGAGTGAAGGTGATCAGGACGAGCATTCGAAGGGGACCGATTCGCTCTTCGACGACGGGGCCGACTTGCAGCAGGGCGAACAGATTGAACCCGATGTGAAGGACGCCGATGTGCATCACGCCGAAGGACAGGTATCGCCAGTACTGGCCGTGGTGAATGGCGAGCAGGCCGTTCCACGCGCCGAAGATGTTCAGGGTCAGATGGGTCGGCCCCATCAGCGCGGAGAAGCCCTGCATCGCGATGGACAGGCCGAACAGCAAGAGGGACACACAGAGAAAAACACTGACGGTCAAGGGCGCGCCCGGCGGCGAAATGATACCGAAAAGTCGGTACAGCCGATACGCGACGAGGGACGGTACTCGCTTGCCGCAGGACGGACACGCGCGGGAGGCGCGATCGACCAGCGCGCCACACTGGAGACAGTGTTTGTGCGGATACTTGAGCCAATGCAGCGAAACGGGAAGTCGCGGGGCTAGGCCCCGGGTCTTCACCCGATTCTCTAAATTGAACAGGCGCCACTTGAGCCGAGTCGTGTTGAACCCGAGCCGCCCCAGCAGGTCAACAAGCTTGGCAAGCCATTCCATGGCAGCCCGCGTTATTGCGCCTGGTACAGGAGCACGGGATTGTACTCATGCTCGACTTCGTCCACGTTCACGACGGCGAGTTGTCCGCGCTCGTACAAATACTCCATATGCGCGCCGGTTTCGAGAAACGCCAACAACACATGATAACCCCTGCGTTCGCCGAAGAGCTTCAGGGAAACCTGCGATACGGTGCTGGGTTCCTTCAGCAGCGATAAAGTCTTCTCGAGTCGCGCCTCGTGAAATCGTATCGACGCGTCAACACGCCTCCCGAGGTCGCGGATCTCGTATTCGTGCCCGCCCAAGGCCACGGTAATGCCGGGTAGTTCACGAATTTTCCGCAGGGACGACAGGTAATGTCCAAGGCCGGTGTACCGGGTGATGGATTCCGGCCACTGGTTCGGCGTGATATGCGACAGGACATGGTCGGCGGTGAAAAGGATGTCATCCAGCCGTATGCAAACCTGCCCCGGGCAGTGGCCCGGCGTATGGTAAATCTCGAACGGTGTTCCGGGCAAAGGGCCCTCGTCAAACGTGAAATCGACGGGCGTCGCCCGGAACAGGTCCTTGGACCACTTGTTCATGTCGAGCAATTGGTCTACCCGTTCACGCTTAACTCCCGCCCGGTCCAGAAACACCTGCAAGTTCTTGGTGGTAACGATCAGGCGTTCCTTGAAATGCCGGACCACGCTGCTGTCGAGTTCGTGGGCGCCGATTTCAGCGCCGCTCTCGCTGACGACATAGTGGAGACCGCCAAAATGGTCGATGTGGCCGTGGGTGAGTATCAGGCGTTTGACATCTCGCAGCGTCACCTTCTCTCCGAATTCCGCCTGAAGTTCCGAAAACCGCGCCCGCAGCGAGTCGTTCGAGGCCTGCTGGCCGGAGGCAGCGTCGAGCAGCGTGACGGGATCGGTCAATACCAGATAGCAGTTGGTGAAGTGGTTCGGAAACGCCTCGACCGGAAGCTTGTAAACCGCTGTGCCGCCGGCGGAGACGTACCGCCGGATCACGGGATCGTTGTCCATCATTCCCTCCGCAAGCCCCATAGACTACACGAAGTCTGCGGTCCCGCAAAAACCGGGTCCTTGGCGGCGCAGCTCGGCTCGACCAAAGTCAGGTCGCTTCCCAGAACTATATCCTTGTCCATCTGGGGTTTGCCGGGCAACATGCCGGCGACGTATCATTTGATTTTCGCCGCGAACCGAAAGGACAGTGCGATGAGAATGACTTGGGCCGTATTCGGCATTGCGTTGGCGGTCATCGGCGCGGATACCGCGAGGGCCGGCGAAGTCCCCTCGGAGGTCAACGGTATGCCGCTCATTTTCTTCGAGGATTTTGAATCGGGCAGCGACCGCTGGATTGCGACCGACAGCAAGGCGTGGAAGGTGGTCGAGGAGGATGGCAACCGCGTATTCGCCCTCCATGCGCAGAGCGACTACGAACCCCCGGTCCGATCGCCCAAGAATATCGCGCGCGTCAAGGACCTCGTCGTCGGCGATTTCGTGCTCGAAGCGCGAATGAAACAGACGGGGCGCGAGTACGGGCACCGGGACATGTGCATTTTTTTCGGGTACCAAGACCCTTCCCGCTTCTATTATGTTCATCTCGCCACCAAGGCCGACGCGCACGCCAACTCGATCTTTCTGGTCAACGGCGAGCCGCGCGTCTCCATCGCGCACGAACGCACCGATGGCACGGACTGGGGCGTCGAATACCACACCATCCGGATTGAGCGCGACACGAAGGAAGGAACTATTGTCGTCTATTACGACGACATGACCAAGCCCGTCATGAAAACGACGGACAGGACCTTTCTTCAGGGCGGCATCGGCTTCGGCTCGTTCGACGATACGGGCAACATCGACGACGTCCGACTCTGGGGCAAGGCGGCCGACGAGTCCTCCGCCGAAGAGTGATATCGACCGAATTCCGACATGACTGTATACGTGGGCGGAGTTCCCGTTCAGGCCGCGACCCGGGGTGCGGGGCGGGGCTGCGCTAAACGAAGGAAGTTGAAATGGCCTACACACCCAAGATACTGGCCTTTGCGGGCAGCCTGCGCGAGGGTTCGTACAACAAGCGTCTGGTCAAGATTGCCGTTCGAGGGGCGGAGGCGGCAGGTGCGCAGGTGACGTACATCGACCTCAAGGATTACCCATTGCCGGTGTTCGACGAAGATTTGGAAGCGCGGGAAGGGATGCCGGCCAACGGGCGCAAGATTAAGGATCTGATGATGGCCCATGACGGGTGGCTGCTTGCGTGCCCGGAATACAACAGCTCGATCACGGCCGTGCTCAAGAACACGATCGACTGGGCGTCGCGCAAGGAACCCGGAGAATCGCCGCTTCAGTGTTTCGCGGGAAAGGTGGTTTGCCTGATGAGCGCGTCGCCGGGCGCGCTGGGCGGTCTGCGCGGCCTTGTCGTCGTTCGAATGTTGCTGGGCAACGTTCAGGCGATTGTCATTCCGGACCAGATCGCCGTTCCGAACGCAGCGTCGGCGTTCAACGGCGATGGGACGCTCGCGGATGAAAAGAAGAACACGGACGTCATGAAGCTGGGAGAAAAACTGGCCGGTTATCTGAGGCGTCTTCACGGATAGCGCGGATACGTTCCCGCAGGAACGCGCCGATCCGCCCTAACATTCACACCGCGCCGAACGCCTGGTCAAGGTCTTCAATTAGATCGTCCACGTCTTCGATTCCCACGGAAATGCGAATCAAGTTCTGCGTGATTCCCGCGGCGGCGCGCGCGTCCTCCGGCATGGACAGGTGCGTCATCGTCCATGGGTGTTCGATCAGCGATTCGACGCCACCCAATGAAATCGCCAACGTGAACAGCCTCGTATTGCCGACCAGCCGAAAAGCTTCGTCGCGGCCCCCTTTCACTTTGAACGAGAATGTGCCGCCGTAGCCGGTCATTTGCTTTCTGGCGAGGGCGTGCTGCGGGTGGGATTCAAGGCCCGGATGCAGCACGGCCTCGACCTTTGGGTGTTTTTCGAGCCACCTGGCGATGGCAAAGGCGTTGCGGTTGTGCTCGTCCATGCGAACGGGGAGGGTTTTGATGCCGCGCAGTACGAGAAAACAGTCCATCGGCCCGGCGCAAGTTCCCATGGCGTTTTGCAGGAAGGCGAGCCTTTCGGCGAGCGCCGGATCGCGTGTGATGAGTGCACCGCCGACGACGTCCGAGTGGCCGTTCAAATACTTGGTGGTCGAATGCATGACGACGTCGATGCCGAAGTCCAACGGACGTTGAAAGTATGGCGACAGGAAGGTGTTGTCGCATGCCGTGAGTACACCTCTCTCGCGCGCGATGGATGCGATGGCCTCGAGGTCAAGCAGGTTCATCAGCGGATTGGTCGGCGTTTCGAGCCATATGCAACGGGTTTCGGGCCGGATGGCGGCGCGCAAGGCCTCGAGTTCACGAAGATTCACAAAGTCGATCGCGATTCCCTTTTCACGGACCACGCGCGTCAGCAATCGGTAGGTACCGCCGTACAGGTCGTCGTGAACGATGAGATGGTCCCCCGGGCCGTACATGGCGAAGAAGGTCGTTTCCGCGGCCATGCCGGTGCCGAACACAAAACCGAACGTTCCGCCTTCCAGGGCGGCGATGCAATCTTCCAGCGCCTTTCGCGTCGGATTGCCGCTGCGCGAGTAATCGAACGGGGGTGGATTGTCGGCCCCTTTGAAGGCGAACGTCGAAGTCTGGTAAATGGGCGTCATTACCGCGCCGAAATTCGGATCAGGGCCTTGCCCCGCGTGGACGGACAACGTCTTGAAGCGCATGAAAACCCTTTCTGTCGTGGTTGTTCCTCGAGACGGCGTGGAGGATTATACTCCTCAATCCGCCTTGCCTTTCGAGATCGTTGCTGGTTTGGCGATTGTGCGCATGAGTCGCGGGGGCAGGGCGTCATAGAGCCTCAACAACGTTGCCGGCAGGGACGCCCGCAAGAAATCGGGAAAAGGAAGGTCACCACCGAATGACGGCGGAGGCCCACGTAAGTCCCGCGCCGAAGGCAGCCAATAGCACGAGCGACCCCCGGCGAATGCGACCTTCGGCCACAGCCTGATCCAGCGCGATGGGGATCGAGGCGGCGCTCGTATTGGCCACCCGATCGACATTGAGATAAATTTTCTCCTCGGGCAGCCCGATGCGGTCGGCGGCGGATGCGATGATGCGCTTGTTGGCTTGGTGCGGCACGAATACATCGATGTCGTCTACGCATACGCCCGCGCGATTCAAAGCCTGCTCGATGGCGTCGCCGAACGCGAATACGGCGCGCTTGTACAGTTCCCTTCCATTCATGCGGATACCGCGATCCAACTCATGAATGTTTTCCGGGGTAATCGCCTGGCGAGACCCGCCCGCGGGCACAATCAAGATGTCATAGGCCTCCCCGTCGGAAGCCGTAAACGTGGACAGGACGCCTCCGTCATTCTCTTCCGCGCGCAAAACTACGGCCCCGGCGCCATCGCCGAACAGGACGGCGGTGTCGCGCTTCGTCCAGTCGAGGCGGGCGGTCATGATTTCCGCGCCGACGACGAGGACCGTGCGATGGACGCCCGCGCGAATCAGGGCATCGGCCATCTGAACGCCGTACAGGAAGCCCGAGCACGCAGCATTCAGGTCGCAGGCCCCCGCGCGCGCCGCCCCGATCTTGTGTTCGAGCAGGCAGGCCGAAGACGGCATGAAGTAGTCGGGAGTGAGCGTCGCGCACACGATGTAATCGAGTTCCTCGGCCGAAATGCCGGCGTTCTCGAGTGCGCGGCGGCTGGCGTGGGCGGCAAGATCGGAAGCTGCCTCGTCTTCGGCGGCGATGTGCCGCTGAAGGATGCCCGTTCGCTGTCGAATCCACTCGTCGGTGGTGTCCATGAGGTGTTCAAGATCGGAATTGGTCAGGACCTTGGCGGGCAGGTAATGTCCCGTGCCGATGATTCGGGAGCGTATCATGGGATTGCCTTTGCTATGGACTTGTGGACAAGGCGAATTGCATGCCGTATCGCCGCGATAAAATGTCGGGTGCGGGACTCATGGCGTCATGACATGGGCCGGAGAAGTGCGTGCGGCGACCGAATGCGCCTCGTTACGCCGGTTCATGCGACGACTTCGACGTACTCGGTCGATACGATTTCCTTGTCCAGGTGGAACAAGCGGAAACCCTTCGAAGTCGTTCCATCGTGGTTGTCCCGCGTGCTTGAGCAGCAGGCGGTGGTCGTGAACAGAATGCCGTCGCGCGTCTCCTCTTGGTTCCCATGGAAGTGCCCCGCCGCCACCAGCCTCAGGTTGTGTCCCGCGAAGAGCCCAAGCACTTCGTCCGCGTTCTGAACGCGGTACTTGGTATCCGGATTGAAGGGGTGGTGCGCGAACAGCGCGATGGGGCGCTTCGGGTTCGTCTGTTTGAGTTGCTTTTCGATCCAGTCGATTTGATCGGGGCGGATTGACACGTCCGATTTGTTCTCGTTGCATGAATCAATCCCCATGAACAACCAGCCCTCCTCTTCCCTGCGCCAGTCGGTCTCGCCGAACTGTCTTCGGTAGTTCGCGTAAATGTCCTTGGCTCGCATGCATACGTCATGATTGCCCGGAACGGCGAAGGAGGGGCGAGCAAGCCGGTTGAGGGAGTTTCTGGCCAGGCGCAGTTCGCTCCATTCACCGTCTGTCGCGAGGTCGCCGGCGACGATCGTGAGGCGCACATCCGGGTTTTCGTTTATCATGGCGACCGCCTTGTTCACAATTCCCGTGCTGCGCGCGTCAAGTACGTGGATATCGCCGATGACCGCGAAGGTGATGCGGCCCGGAGACCCCGGCATCACATCCATCGACGCGACTTTGTCTTTGACTTTATCCAGACCCAAGCGGGCGCAGCCGGTGAGACCGGCGAGCCCCGCCAAGCTGATGAATTGACGGCGTGAAATGCGCATTCCGGTTCCTCCCCACCTCACGGTTTTACGTGGGCCGACCCGACCGAATTTCCCGTTGCGTGGACAAAATTGTGGGAGGCGGGCGGGCGTAAGTCAAATTCAGTTCCAGTCGGAGCCCTGAATTGCTCTGCGCTCCTTTGTTATGATGCCGATCTCGCGAGCAAGTCAGGAATTCGTTCATGCGCGTCGTTATCGCGCCCGATTCATTCAAGGAATGCGCATCCGCTCGGCGCGTAGCCGATTGTATCGCCACGGGACTGCACCGTGCGTGGCCCACGGCCGAGCTCGATCGCGTGCCGATGGCCGACGGCGGCGAAGGCACCGTGGACGCGCTGGTGGCGGCGACGGACGGGACGTTCGTTACGACGACGGTCACCGGTCCACTGGGCGAATCGGTTGACGCCCGCTGGGGCCTGCTCGGCGATCGTTCGACCGCCGTGATTGAAATGGCCGCGGCATCGGGGTTGGCGCTTGTACCGCGGGAGCGCCGCGATCCCCGTTATACAACCACGCGGGGGACCGGAGAACTCATCGCCGCCGCATTGGAGATGGGGGTCTTGCGCATTGTCATCGGAATCGGGGGGAGCGCCACGAATGATGGCGGCGCCGGCATGGCGCAGGCCCTCGGATATTCCCTGCAGGATGCGGATGGTAACGAATTGGGGCCGGGTGGCGCCGCGCTCGTCCGGCTCGCCCGAATCGGCGCGGACAACGTCCATCCTGCGCTCTCCCGCTGCGAAATCCTCGTGGCCTGCGACGTGGCAAACCCCTTGTGCGGCCCTGAGGGCGCCTCGTATGTATACGGTCCGCAGAAGGGCGCATCGCCGGAGACGATCGAGGAACTGGACTTGGCGCTGCGCCGCTTCGCCGAGGTGGTAAAAGCGCAGCTTGGCAAACACGTCGCCGACGTCCCGGGTTCGGGGGCGGCGGGCGGCTTGGGCGCGGGGCTGATCGCCTTTGCACGCGGCACGCTGAGGTCGGGTGTCGACGTGGTAGCGCAGGCGTGCCGCCTGGACGAACGTGTGCGGCGCGCGGACCTCGTGATCACAGGGGAAGGTCGGCTGGATGCCCAGACGGCCCAAGGCAAGACGCCCGCCGGTGTGGCACGCATTGCCAAACGGCACGGCGTGCCGGTGATCGCCATTTCGGGCGCGTTGGGCACCGGGTTCAAGTCTACATATAAGCACGGCATCGACGCGGCGTTCTCGATCTGCCCACGGCCGATGTCGCTGGAAGAAGCCCGTGCGAGCGTAGAGGAACTCCTGGCGGACGCCGCTGAATCCATCGCGCGCGTATGGACCATATCGCGGAGGGGGACGTGAGGCCCGAATTTGCGCGGATTCCGTTCATCGATGCGGAAAAGGCGGGCGACGTTCTGGATTCCATTCTTTCGGCGGAGCGACCCGGCCTCGCGGGGCACCTGGCGGAAGCGTTGCTCGAATGCCCCGATCCAAGTGCGGCCCTCGTGCGTTTGGAGCATTACCTGTCGATGTCGGTGACGCCGCATGTCGAACTCGACGTCATGGCGGCGATGCGGCGCTACACGCGCCTGCTTATCACCGTCCTCTCTCAAAGCCAGTTCCTGACCGACATTCTATGCCGGAATCCCGAGTACATGATGTGGCTATGGGAAGAAGCGGATCTGAAAGCCACCCCTCCGCGCGATCGGCTGATCGGCGAGTTGCTCCGCGCCGTCCAGGCATTCGACTCCTTTGACGCGCAGTGCGCCGCACTCCGGCGATTCCGACGGCGCGAAATCCTGCGCATCGCCGCGCGCGAGGTCTTCGAGCACGCAAGCGTCGCCGCCGTTACGCAGGACCTTTCCAATCTTGCGGATGCCGCGATCGAGGCCGCGTTGTATTGTTCGCGCAAGGACCTGGAACGGCGGTTCGGCGCGCCGCGATCCGCGGACGCCGCGCGCGCGGTCGGGTTTGTCGTGCTGGGCATGGGCAAACTAGGCGGTTCCGAACTCAACTTCAGTTCCGATATCGACCTTATTTTCCTCTACTCGGAAGACGGCGCCACCACGGGCGGCCAATCGGGAAGCGTGAGCAATGCCGAGTATTTTCACAAGCTCGGCGAGCGCATCATCAAGGCCTTGGCGGAACTGACGCCGGAGGGAAATGTTTTTCGCGTGGACATGCGGTTGCGGCCGCACGGGCGCATGGCACCGCTGGCCATCGACGTGGAAAGCGCCATCGTGTACTACGAGCGCGAAGGCCGCGCATGGGAGCGTCAGGCCCTAATCAAGGCGAGGCCATGCGCGGGCGACATCCAATTGGGCAACGCCTTCGTCGAGCGCACGCGGCCGTTTGTGTTTCCGCGGTACTTCGATGACGAGACGCTCGAAGACATCCGCCACGTCAAACGCCAGATGGAGTCTCTCATCGAACAGCGGGGAGAAACGGGTGTCGAAGTGAAGCTGGGTCGGGGCGGAATCCGCGATATCGAGTTCACCGTACAGATGTTGCAACTGCTCAACGGCGGGCGCGTGCCCGAACTGCGGGCGCGCAACACGCTCGAGGCGATTCGGCAACTCGGACTGCACGGCTTGCTCAAACCGCTCGACGCGGCCGAGTTGAGCAGCAACTATATCTTTCTGCGGCAGGTCGAGCACCGGCTGCAGATTGAAGGCAGCCAACAGCGGCATTGCCTGCCCAGCGACGCGCGCGAACTCGACGCGTTCGCTCGGCGGCTGGGGTACGACCGCGGCGAATCGTTTATGCACGACTACACCGATCGAACGGCCGCCACCCGCGCCATCCTGGAGCAATTCCTCGCCACGGAAGGCAGCGGGAATTTGTGGGTGACGGAACTGCTGAATCCGAGTTCGGCCGGCGAGGCCGGACTCGAGCAACTTCGCGACCTGGGATTCCGCGATGCGCAGGCGGCCCGCGCGGAACTCCTCCGCCTGTACGCGGGCGAACCGGACCGACCGCATTCCCTGCATGTGCGGCAGCGCTTTCTCAAAGTTGCCCCGATTCTGCTTAAAGCGTTGGCGAACTGTACGCAGCCGGACGCGACGCTTCGTCAAATGGCGCGTATCCTGTCCAACCTGCAGGCCCCGAGCGCCATCTACGATATCCTGCTCCTGAGCCCGGACCTTAGCGGACACCTGGTCCAACTGGTCGAGAACAGCGAGTTCCTGACCGACCTGATGATTCGGGATCCCGGGTTGTTCGATACGTTCGGTAGACCGGGAGCGCTGGACCGTCCTTCAACCCGAAAGGACCTTGAAGAGGAATTCGACGCCTTGTCGAGGGCCTATGATCGCGAGGCCGCGCCCTACCGCCTTCACGCCGGGGAGACGCTCCGCATCGGCATGCGCGATCTCATATTGGGCGTGGACGTGGTCGACGTCGGCCATGAACTTACGCTGCTCGCGGAAGTGTGTCTAGGCGCCGTCGTTGACGCGGCGATCGCGGCCGCGGAGCGCAGATACGGCCCCGCCGAACCGCGGTTCGCGGTACTGGCCCTCGGAAAGTTCGGGGGGTGCGAACTCGGATACGGAAGCGACCTCGACTTGGTATTTGTGTACGAATCCGGCAAACCCATCGCGTCGGGATTGGCGTGTGTGGAGTATTTCTCGTTTGTTGCGTCGCAGATCATTAAGACATTGAAGGAGCCCACTCGTTACGGCTCGCTGTACGACATCGATGCGCGGCTGCGCCCCGACGGCAGAAAAGGCACTCTGGTGATCAGCGACGACCGCTTGCGGCAGTATTACCGTGAAGAGGCGCAACCGTGGGAACGCCTCGCCCTCGTCAAAGTGCGAGCGGTGGCAGGCGATAGAGGCTTTGCGCGCGAAGTGGAGGGGGTGGCCCGGGAACTCGCCTTTGGCCTGCCGTTGACCGATGCAAGCATCGCGAACATCGAGGAGGTCCGCGCGAAGATCGTCGCGTCGTCTACTCAGTCAAGCCTGAAGAAAGACGAAGGCGGCCTCGTGGAACTCGAGTTCGCCGTACGGCTGCTCCAATTGCGTGTCGCGCTGCATGCGCCGCAGCTCAAGCGGGGCGACGTGTTGGGCGCCATCGACGCCCTTGCCGAGTGCGGGGCGCTCGATACCGGGGACGCGCAATCACTGCGGGACGCATATCTCCTCTTCCGCCGGATTGAGAACCGCTTGCGCGTCCGGCAGGGCCGATCGACCAGTCGCTTGCCCGAGGATGCCTCCGCCCGCGCCGAACTGGCGCGCCGGCTGGGCATCGAAGGCGACCTCGGCGAGGTGGTGCAGGCCCACAAACAACGCGTTCACCGACTGTACCGTCGAGTTCTGGCCGAGGCGTCTTCTCGTCCATGAGGGTCGGGGCCGAACGTTTCGCACGGATCGTCCGCGAACGACACCTCGTTGTCTACGGGGGGACGAGCCTATCGGGCGAGTCGAGACAGGGACGGCAGATCGATTCTCGCCATGCGGATTTCGCTTGGCCTGAGCATGCCGACGATCCACGGCCAATCGCGCGTGATGTCGCTCGTGTAGTAACTGGCAAACAGTTCCTCGCCGCGAATGACCGCCCCGGCGTACGAAGTGTCTCCCGCGCTGGGCAGATCGGACAACCAGACGAGCCGATCTTTTTCAACCCGATAGAGTGCGGTACGCTTTTTGCCGAGTACACTGGCGGTATGCGTCGGCCAGCGGTTAGGCTCCGGGTTTCGTCTTCCGAGCGCGTATACCTCGCCGTCGTACAAGAACAGATTCGGTCCGTCGAGGCGCGTCACATGGCTTTTCACACGAGTCCACGCTGTATAGGGAGGGTCCGCCACGGCGATCAACGTTGACCCGTCGCGGTGTCCAAACGCGCGGTCAGGCAACACTTCGAGGCGCGCCGTCGCGATGATCCGGCCGTCGGGTAGGAACTCGAAATCGGTTTCGTCGTTGGCATCGCCCTCGTAAATCGTGGACACTTCTTCCCATTGCTCGCCATTGCCGGATCGAAGCAATATGGACTTGCCATGTTCGTGCCAGTAGGCCGGACAGTACCACGTGATCCCGTCCCGCGTCTTGGGCCGCCAAAGCAGCCAGCCTTTGGGTTCGAGTTCGCGCAGGGTCGACCACGTCGTCCCATCTTCGGTGTACGTTATCGACGTGGATTCCGGCGTGGCGAGGACGGAATCGTTGATCAACACATAGAGGTAGAGCCGGTTGCCGATCGCGGTCAGTTTGGGGTCGCGGATGTCGTTGCCGCCCGGCGCCCGAAATTCGGCGACGGTCCGCCACGTCCGCGCGTCGCGAGAGCGGTGCAGCAAGAGCCTGCATTCGCTGCTGCCGAAATGCCAGGGCGAACTGGCGTGAATGAGATAGAACGCGCCGCGCCACCAGATCAGGTCGGTGTTGGAATTGTGCATACCGTCGTTGACGACGGGCCAGGTCTCGAATGCGAGGGCCGGATGGATGTCGGCGGTGTTGGGGCGGAAATAAAGGTAACCTGCACCGCCGGCGAGCGCAACCCCTAGCAGCAACGCCACGCCGATGCTGCGGAACACGATCTGCCGGCTGCCTGCGGAACGCGCCTCTGCCGACCCGGCGGCGGCCTCCGAAGGGGCGGGCCCATCGGCGGGAGCGGCCGATTGGAGCGGCTCGCCGTAGTCTACTTGGACTTCGTCTGGTAAAGCCACTGCGTTTCCCTGAGAGGGCCCCGTTCGTGCAATGCGCGACGGCGACACGCTACACTACCCTGCGTGCGCCTGCGACCGATTCTAATGCAGGCGTATGGTCGGGCACAAGACCTTGTTCGTTCATCGCTCGTGGTTTGAATCAGGCGTAAGGGTCTGGAGTTGGCATGAAATTCATTCGCGTCACGCGCATCGACGATCCCCTGTTCACTCAATTGTACGAATTGCTGCAGCGCGTGTTCCCGGCCGATGAAGTGCTGGCGTTCAAGGCGTGGGAAGGACCGCTCAACGACGAGGGACTTCGCGTTTGCGTGGCCGCGAGCGAGGGTGAGGTGCTCGGCGCGACGGAATACCGCTACTACCCCGATCTGAATGTGGCGATGACGGATTTTACAATCATCGGCCGCGAAGGGTTGGGCGTGGGCCGGTTTCTGTATCGGATGCGCGAAGCCGACATCGCGGAATGGGCGGAACGCTACGGCAAGACACCGCTCGGCATGTTTGCCGAAATCTACGATCCGTATCGCGCGCGCGAGCACGCCTTCGGCGGGATCAAACCGATGGACCCCTTTGTGCGCCGCGAGGTACTTTCGCATCTCGGCTATAAGCGGCTCGATTTCCCCTACGTCCATCCGTCCTGGAAGGACTCGGGCGAGCCGGTCACCGAGTTGGACCTGTGCGTCCTTCCCTTCGACGAAACGATTGAGGCGATTCCGGGCGAATTGGTCGCGACCTTTCTGACCGAGTACTACCGCATACTCGAGAACAAGCCCCCGGAATGGCACGCCATGATCCATGGATTGGGCAAACACGAATCCATTCGATTGTTGCCCATCTAACCCGCATTTCTCGCCAGTCGCTCCCGATGACGGGAGCGACTGGCGAGAAATGCTCAGGAGACAGCATAGAAGTCAATCGGGTGATGATTTTTCACACCAACAGCCCGTTTTCCCTGTCGCTGCATAAAGGAATGTGCCGCACGAACTTGTATCCTTCATTGCCCGCGGGTGTGAAAAATCCGGGCTAAACCGCGGAAAGAAGGACTGAACCACGAGGAGCACGTCATGAGCACACTCGCGCTGATCCTGTTGCTGGGGGCGGGTCCGAGCTTGTCCATCGATGCCGATCGCATGCTGTCAATCAACGATCGCCGGATGTTCGTGATCGGCTTGTACGAGAACCCGACAGACGACGCGCGGCTCGACGAAGTCGCCAAGGCGGGATTCAATCTGGTGCAGTCCGGGGCCGATGCCGCCGCGTTGGATCGGCTGCATGCGCGCGGTCTGTACGCATGGATCAATACAGGCAGCGCCATCGATCTCAGCGAGGATCCGGAGACCCGCAGCTCCGCGCTGAGCGCCATGGCGCAGGAGTTCGGCGCGCATCCCGCCCTGATTACATGGGAAGTGCCGGACGAGGCGCTTTGGAATGTGTGGTACGGCGCGACGATGTGGCGGCGCAGCCGCGAGATCCGCGATCAGAATGCGCTTATCGACGCCCTGCCCGACGAATCGGCACGGACCCGGTTG
The DNA here is from genome assembly GCA_045863315.1 of Candidatus Hydrogenedentota bacterium. Classification (GTDB taxonomy): domain Bacteria; phylum Hydrogenedentota; class Hydrogenedentia; order Hydrogenedentales; family SLHB01; genus JABWCD01. Next base: position 17,297 of record BTUX01000042.1, read on the forward strand.
CGCGAACTGCGCCGGCAGGCGGAGGAGTATTACCGGCTCGGTGAGTTCGCCAAGGGTGAACAGACGGCGGACGCGATCTGGCGCGAGATGGGCAAGACCCCGCCGCATCCGGAATGGAACCTGTCGAACGCGCCTGAACGCGCGGCGAAAATGGCGCAGGGCATGATCGAGGGGTACAAACTGCTCCGCCGGCTCGATCCCCAGCGACCGGTCTGGATGAATCATGCTCCGCGCAATTCCGTGGCCCAGCGCACCCTGTTCAACCGCGCGGCGGACGTGGTCGGCTGCGATATCTACCCCGTGCCGCCAAATCAGATTGAACACTCGGATCTCGCCGACCGCTCGCTGTCGTGCGTGGGGGCCTACACGCGCACGATGCAGGAGGCGGCCCCGAACAAGCCCGTGTGGATGGTGTTGCAGGGGTTTGCGTGGGCGGACTTGCGCGAATCGGCAGCCCGCCAAGAGCGCGAGAAGCTGCGGCCGCCGACGTACGATGAGACGCGGTTCATGGGGTTTGACGCGATTGTGAACGGCGCGCGTGGAATCCTGTATTGGGGCACGGCCTACACCGACAAGGACAAGCCGTTCTACGGCGACCTGCTTCGCTTTGTCCGCGAACTCGCCGATCTGCAGCCGGTCCTGTCCGCAGAAGACTCGACGCTTACCCTCCACGTCCATCTGGATGAAACATGGGGTTCGCTGGATCGCGGCGTGCGGGTGCTGGCAAAAGACGCGCCGGACGGCGTCTGGGTGCTCGTTGTGAACGAGTGGTCGGACCCGTTGCGCTACACGCTGCATGGGCTCGACGGACTCAACGGGACGACCTATCGCGATCCGGTCGCCGGTGTGGAAGCCGCGGTCAAAGAGGGCGCGTTGTCACACGCCATTCCGGCGTTCGGCGTGCACGTGCTTCGGCCTTCGCCGTAACGGTCCCTGTTGCGCCGTTTGTCCGGCAATCCACTCGATGACCAGCCCGGCCACGTCCTTCCCGGATGTTGCCTCGATTCCTTCAAGCCCGGGTGACGAGTTGACCTCCAACACGACGGGCCCTTTTGTCGAACGCAACAGGTCGACGCCGGCGAAGTGCAGGCCGACAATCTCGGCGGCCCGGCACGCGATGTCGCACTCTTCGGCCGTGATCGCAATGGGTTCGGCGCGGCCGCCCCGGTGGAGGTTTGCCCGAAACTCACCGTCTCCCGCTCGACGAAGCATGGCGGCGATGACTTTCCCCCCCAGCACGACGCAACGGATATCGGTCCCTGCCGCTTCGTGGATGAACTCCTGCACGAGGAAATAGGCGTTCAGGCCTCGAAACGCCTCGATTACGCTTTCCGCGGCCTTTCGCGTCTCGGCCAACACCACGCCTTTGCCCTGGGTCCCTTCGAGCAATTTCAGAATCAAAGGGGGCCCGCCCGCCATGGCCATCAGGTCGGCTGCGTCGTCCGGCGAGTGCGCGAAACCGGTGACCGGCAGACCGATGCCTTTAAGGGCGAGCAACTGCAGGCAGTGGAGCTTGTCGCGAGACCGGCTGATGGCGTCCGAACCGTTGAGGCAAAACGCGCCCATTAACTCGAACTGCCGGACGACGGCCGCGCCGTAGAACGTGATGCCCGCCGCGATGCGCGGCACGACCGCATCGAACCCGTCCAGTACGCGGCCCCGATAATGGATAGTCGGCGTGTCCGACGCGATGCTCATGCAGCAGCGCAGGGGATCGATCACGCGGACAGAGTGCCCCTGACGCTGTGCCGCCGCGGCCAGGCGGCGCGTTGAGTACAATCGCGGACCTCGGGACAGGATGGCAATTCTCACGGATTTCCCCCGCGTATTGGCGATGACGGCGCCGGTCCTACTTTGCGGTGTCCGCGGACGCGACCGAATTCACGGGAAGCGGAGTATGTATTGGGCCCCGTTCCGTGCGGGCCACCAGTTCGCCGAAATACGCGTCGTTCCGCATCTGCAGTCGGACCGTCCGGTGACATACGCCGCACTGGAGTTCAAAACCCACGTCCACGCCTTCCGGCAGGCGCATGAATGTGCTGCAAAACGGGCAGGCGATGCTCTTTTCTTCCTTTCGATAGTAGTCTTGGAGAATCCGTTCAATCTTTCCCTCACGGTACGCCCGGACCAGCGCCTCCACGATTCGGGGATCGAACTGCGAACCCTTGCCCTTTTCGATTTCCGAAATCGCGAACTCGGGGTCGAGCCCTTTGCGATACGGACGGTTGCTCGTCATCGCGTCCAAGGTGTCCGCCACCGCCAACAGGCGGCCCTCGATCGGGATGTCTTCGCCCTTCAAACCGAAGGGATATCCCTTCCCGTCGTACCGTTCATGATGATACAGCGCGTACGGAATGCACGGTATCAGAAACTCGATGTCCTGCATCAAACGCGCCCCTTTCTCGGGGTGGACCTTCATCTTGGCGAATTCGTCGTCCGTTAGACCGCCCGCCTTTCGCAACACCGCGTCATCGACCGATATCTTGCCGACGTCGTGCAAAAGCCCGCCCATTTCCAGTTCCCGCAGCTTTTCCTCCGGCCACTCGAGGGCGCGCGCGATTTCGAGCGCAAAATTCGTTACGCGCCACGTGTGGCCGACGGTGTAGTGGTCGCGCAATTCAATCGAGTTGGCAAGCGCGATAAGTGTGTCTTGGTACGACTTCTGCAACTTTGCGAGGAACTGGGCATTCCGTATGGCGATCGCCGCCGGCCCCGACAGCGCAACCAGCAACTCGAGATCGCCCTGCGTGAACGCGTTCCGGGTGCCCCTCGTGTCGACGTAAATGATTCCAAGTCGCTCGCTGTGGTGCGTCAGCGGCGTGCACATGGCCGAGGTAATGTTTTGCGCGATGATGCTTGCCCCCGCGTCGAACCGCGCGTCGTTCGCCGCGTTGTACACGATAATGGCCTCGCCCCGCTCGAAAGCGCGGTTTACGATGCTCGAACTCATCGCGATTTCACTCTGGCCTTCGCCCTGCTTTACGTACTCGACCACGAGGTCGCCTTTTTTCTCATCTCGAAGCAGGATGACGCCGTTATGCGCGGGCACCAGCCGAAATATCTGGTCCATCACCCGTTCAAAAAGCTTCTTCAGATCGCGTTCGCTCGAAATGATCTGATTGGCCTCGTACACCGCCTGAAGCCGCCGCTGCGTGTCCTTCAACTGGTCCGCCGAGACACCCGCCGCCGGCACCTGGAAAAACGTCTTGTACACGTTGTCTGCGGAAGCCGCTTCGAATTTGCTCGAGGTGTCTCCGGGATCGAACCGCACGCTCCCTCGCTCGCTCGGCGGCCGTTGGACCACGGGGCGCGGGGTTGTCATCGAGACCCCCGAGGCCGCATGGTAGCGCATCTCGATTGGCCCGACGCGAATGGTGTCGCCTTCGCTTAATCGATATTCGAGAATTCGCTGGTCGCCGATGTACGTCCCATTGCCGCTTCCCAGATCCTTGAGAATCGTGCCATTCGGGGTCTGCATAATCACGGCATGTCGGCGGGATATTTGTAAGTCATTTATTTGCAATGAATTATCAGGGCTCCGTCCAATCGTGACGGAACCCACGATATCCACCTGCGCCCCTTCGAGGGGCCCGTTCAGTATCGTAAGGCACTCGCGCTTCACGGTGCAGCCATCCGCCCCAAGTGCTGGATATACAACAACTTTAACCCTGACCCCACCTTATAGCATATTGACCCCAAAACTGCCAATACAAAAGCACAGCCGACCGGGTCGGTCTGCGGACGATATCCGACGATCAAAGAAGTGGGCGGCTAACCCGGATTTTTCACACCCGCGGGCAATGAAGGATACAACTTCTTGCGGCACATACCTTTATGCAGCGACAAGGAAAACGGGCTGTTGGTGTGAAAAATCCTCACCCGATTGACTTCCATGCTATCTCCTGAGCATTTCTCACCAGTCGCTCCCGTCATCGGGATCGACTGGTGAGAAGTGCGGGCTAAGTCGTGCGTAAACCACAATATTTTGTGGCAAGTCATTTTTTATATCCCACAATTAGTAATTGTTGTTGACTCGAATCCCGCGCTGGGCTAGAATATGACTGTGATGACGAGGGTTCCGACGCCGCTACAACTCGTTACGCCGTCAACCCTTTGCGCATGACGAGACCGGGAGCGGCGGAGCCAGTCGCCCCGTTGTGGGGTAGCAGCGTGTCCGAGGACCGAAGTGCGTGTGAGGATCGCATGCGCCGCCTGTGAGGTCGTGTAGGCAGTCCGCGACATTCAGGAACGGCGTCATGCGCTTGAATCATGTAAATCTAGTTGAGCAGATGACTGCGTAGCGCGCCCTTCACGCCAATGGAACATCGCGCGTTGAGGGGACGAGGTGGAACGGATGCCGATGCCAAGTCTGGATGAGGGGTCTACAGCGCCCGTGGTAGACTTTCCTCACGTCCGTGTCGAGGGATCGGGCGGCATGCACGATTCAGGTTCGCTTCTGAACTTTTTCGGGCTTCACGAACACCCGTTTGCGGCGACGGCGGACCCCGCGTATTACTACGCCACCGCCGCGCACCGCGAGTGCTTGTTTCATCTGTGGAATACCGTGGATTCGCGCTTGGGAATCGTGGTCGTCCTTGGCAACTATGGCACCGGCAAGACGACATTGCTGCGCAAATTGCTGACAGGAATGCGGTCCCGGCCCGACACGTACAATACCGCCGTAATCGCCTCTCCTATCCCGTCATGGACCAGTTTCTCGCT
>BTUX01000043.1:0-21887 GCA_045863315.1 Candidatus Hydrogenedentota bacterium
ACTCCTCACCCTTTGGACTTCTACCCTATCTCCTGCGCATTTCGCGCCAGTCGCGCCCGTCAGCGGGAGCGACCGGCGAGAAATGCGGGCTAAAAGCGCACCTTCAGCGTGCGCAGATCGAAGGGGGTCAGGTACAGCGTGACGGAGGCGCCCGCGACTTGCACGGCGCGGTCTTTCTCTTCCATCAAATCGCATTCCGATACGCGGGACGGTTTGCGCGCAAATGTAATCGTCACGGGCCCTCGCTGCCCATGCGCCTCATAGAGCCGAATGAGCAAGTCATCGGAGTCTTCACACTTTTTGACCCAGTCGATGATCGCGTTGTCCGCATCGACGCTGGCGAAAGCGCTGACGGGCGGCATTTCGCCATGCGATCGCGGCGCTTCCACGGCGATGAAGGGGGTGTTTAACTCGTGCCCCTGTCGTACCGTCCCATTTCGCCAAGTCCACGTGTGCGGATATAGCGAATACGTGAATTCGTGACGGCCCTCGTCCGCAACCGGATCGGGATCGACCGAAGATCGAAGGAGCGAAAGTCGCAGCACATTGCCCTTCACATCGTAGCCGTACTTGCAGTCGTTGAGCAGGCTGACCCCGTAGTCCCCTTCAGACAGGTCTGCCCATCGCAGCGCGGGGTTCTCGAAGCGCGCCCGATCATGCGGCGTATTGTGATGGGTCGGCCGTTCGATGGCCGCGTACTGGATTTCGTAGGTAGCCGATTGCGCACGCACATCCACCGGAAACGCGACCTTCATCAGGACGCGTTTTTCGCGCCAGTCCACCGTCGTCGCGAAATCGAGCCGCGTGGAGTTCGTGTACATCCGGATGTCCTGCGTGATGGTGCTCCGTGCCGTCCGCCGCACAACCCGCACAACCGCGCGGACCGGACCCTCTTCGACGACTTTGATGCATTCCGCCCGCCCCGGTTCCCACATCGTGCGCTCGAAGTTGTGGTCGATGTCCCAGGCGTCGTGAAGGTGCGGCCGATCATCGAACAACTGGAGCATATTTCCGCGCGCCCCCCTGGGCAGAATCTCACGCCCCTCCAACTTGTCATACACGCTCGACAAACATCCGGAGGTATCGATTCGAATTCGCAGCGCATCGTTTTCCATGCCGCGTGCGGATACTTTCAGCATTCCATTCTGTGGTACCGCGTCCTTGCTTCGCACGATCCGGTAAACGGCATGGCCGAGCGGCGGCACCCCGTCTACTTGGAACAGCAGCGTATCGCGGCCTACCCACTGGTGCGGGACCGGGTCGCCGTTCGGGGCAAGGACGGATATGCTACGCGACGGCCGCTTTACTCGAAGCTGCGCGGCGCCATCGCGCACCCAGCTCAGCGTGTTGAACACAACGATGGGGCCGCCCGCGCCGGATGTGTCGATGGACTTGACCAGCGTTCGGATCGCTTCGTCACGCAGCGCGGTTATGGTCTGTCTAGCCTCTTGGTATTCCTTTTCATTCTGCGTGTAGACCTCGGTAATGGACGACCCCGGGAGGATGTCGTGAAATTGATTGGTCAGCACAATCTTCCATGCATCCCACAAGCGGGCGTGCCGATACGTGCCGCCGTGCAGATGCGCCATCGCGCCCAGAAACTCCGTGTCGCGCAGCATGACCTCGCACACGCGGTTGTTGCGCTTCGTTCGAGATTGGGTGGTCTGGCAGGCCCGGTGCAGTTCCAAGTACAATTCGCCGTTGTACACCGGGAGCGGCTTGTCCTTCGTCTTCAACCGCATACGTTCCACGCAGTCGGACAGGCGGCCAAACTCGCACCTCGGTACACCCACGACATTCTTCAGCCGCCTTCCGTGCTCGATCATGGCCATCGTGGGCCCGCCGCCGCCGTCACCCCACCCATAGGCAAACGGCAGCTCATCCACAAACTCTTTTTGTTTGAATCGGTTCCACTGGGCGATGCATTCCCGCGGGACAGGGTTGCCGTTGTAATTCAAAGGCGGCATCAGCGCAAAAATCCGAGTCCCGTCTGCGCCCTCCCACTCGAACATGCTGTACGGGAACTCGGTGAACTGCGACCAATCGATCTTTGTAGTCACAAATGCCGTCAACCCCGCCTTGCGCATAATCTGGGGAAGCGACCAGGTATAGCCGAAGGAATCCGGCACCCACGCAATATGCGATCGCTTTCCAAACTCGCGCTCGTAAAAGCGATTGCCGTAGAGGTACTGGCGAATCAGCGACTCGCCCGCCGGCATATTGTGGTCCGGTTCAATCCACGGCGCCCCGCAGAGTTCCCATCGGCCTTCCTTCACCCGATGCTTTATTCGCGCATACAGCCCGGGGTAATGGGTCTTTATCCACTCGTAGTGGACCGGCTGGCTGCACGAAAAATGAAACTCAGGGTAACGATCCATCAGATTCAGTACCGTCGAGAACGTCCGCGCGCACTTGCGCTTGGTCTCTCGTATCGGCCACAGCCATGCCGTATCAATGTGCGCGTGGCCCGCAAGGACGAGACTGCCGACGTCATCGCTCGGAAATCGCTTAAGACTTTCCCTCAATGCCCGCTGCGCCTTTCGGATAGACTCGAAGTACGCAGGCGTGCCTTTCTGTTGAAGGTCCACCGTGTATATGGCCGCGTCAATCCGTTCCATCAGGGCGCGCGCCTTCGTAGTATTCATGTCGAGCTGTTCCCACACCTCGAAGGCGACCAGTGCGTCCCAATAGAAGTCCCACACCAGCGGATGGAAAACCGCGAGGTCCGCGTATCCGAAGGTGTGGTACAAATCATGGCGGGTGCTCGGCACCGCTTCGAGTACGATTTCAAACGTTTGCCCCGGCCGCGCGTTGTCCGTAAGAAAAAGTTCGTCGCGGTTACGGTCCAATCCCTGATACGGTCGGCCGTTCACATAAGCCAGCGCTTCGCCCCCCTCGTTGATGTCGGGCTTGCCGTGCACGAACGATTCCGTCACGGTACGGATAAGTGCCACTACCTTCCGACCCTTCATGGATGCGGGAATCGTCGCGCGCATGCGAAACCACGTGGTCTGGTCGTATCCGCCCCACACGCTCCGCAGCTTAAACGGTTTCCATCCCGTTCGGGGCATTTGCTCCGGCCCCCGCCCCCTGCCTGTCACGCAATACTCGAGCGGGCCGATCGGCTGGCGTTGGCTGTAAATGGTTTGCTGGATCTCGGCAAGTCGGGTCAAGAGTTGCGCCGCTTCGATTCGGCGTTCGGTATCAAAATGGGGCATGACTGCTATCCAATCGGTGTATGAACGTTGTAACTTGGGACGAAATAACGGGCGATTATACGGAAGTCTGGCTAGGGTTGCACGCAAATTCCGGCATCGCGTCGGTAGTGTCTTGAATCGAAGGCACTCGATCACTACATTTTGACACCGGTTGAATTTGTCGGGTTGACGCACCGAATCATGAACGTCGCGATCGCCATACTCGCCGCGGTGGCTTCTTCGATACCCGGTTCCTCTCCCTCTCGGCCCAACGTCGTTCTGATTACCTTGGACACGTGCCGCGCTGACCGGATCGGGTGTTACGGGTTTCCGCTCGCGCGTACGCCGGCCGTTGACACGCTCGCTGCCGAAGGCGTTCGCTTCACGAACGCGACTACCACCGCGCCCGTCACGCTTCCCGCCCACGCGTCAATCATGACGGGGCTGCTGCCGCCCGCTCACGGCGTGCGCGACAACGGCGCATATGCGCTTCACGATGACTACGTCACGCTCGCGGAAACGCTCAAGGCCCGCGGCTACGACACTGCGGCGTTCGTTTCCGCGATGGTGTTGAACCGACGCTATAACCTCGCCCAAGGGTTTGACCACTACGACGACGACTTATGGGCCGAAGATGAGCCCCGTCTGTTCATGATACGCGACCGTCCCGCGCCGGCGACCGCGTCACGGGCCGTGAAGTGGCTTGACGATCGGAGCCACGAAGAGGAGATGCAACCGTTCTTCCTCTGGGCGCATTTCTTCGATCCGCATCAGCCCTACGAGCCCCGTTATCGGGACCGCCACCTCCTTCCCACGCCGTATGACGCGGAAATCGCCCAGGCGGACGAGGGTGTGGGCATGCTGCTCGAGCGGCTTCGAGCAACCCGCGACATAGACGACACGGTCATCGTGCTGACGGCGGACCACGGCGAAAGCCTCGGCGAGCACGGCGAAAAAACCCACGCAGTTTTCATTTATGACGCGACCGTCCGTGTGCCGCTGATCATTCGCTATCCGCCGCTGTTCCCTTCGGGCCGGACCTACGACGGCCCCGTCCGAATCATAGACATCATGCCCACCGTTCTCGCCGCGATTGGCGGGACGCTCGATGCGCCGGTTCAAGGGATCAATCTGTTGCCTGCGCTCGAGGGAATCCGGCCGCCACCCGATTTGCCGCAGTACGCCGAATCACTCGTTTCGGAAGTGGGGTTCGGCATGGCCCCGCTCTATGGCGTGCGCCACAACGGATGGAAATGGATTCGCGCCCCAAAGCCCGAACTCTACCATCTCAGCAACGATCCCGGAGAACGGAAGAACCTTTATCTCCCTGGTAGCGAGCAGAGCGCCGCGCTCGACGAAAAGCTGCAATCCTTACTCGATGATTCCCAGCGATTCGCGAAGAACGCGAAATCGAATCCTCTTGATCAGGAAACCCTGGAAATGCTCCGCGCCCTCGGCTATCTCGCCCCGACCGATCGAGTCCGCTCGGCGGACGGCATGGATCCGAAGGACGGCTTGCCGCTCTACGAGAAACTCGAAACGGCGCGTCACGCGGCGCAACGCGGCGACTACGCGGCCAGCGAAAGAGTCCTGAAGGAGCTGCTCGAGTCGGCGCCCCGCCATATCACCGCGTGGAACGTTCTTGGGCTGGTGCTCACGCGCCAAGCGAAATTCGGGGAAGCTGAACAGGCCTACCGCGAGTCGCTCGAAATTGACCCCTCTCAGGCCCGCGTGCTTCACATGCTCGCCGTTCTCGCCTTCCGTCAGGGCAAACGCGACGATGCCGAGAAACTCGGCGATCGCGTCCTTGCGTTGGCCCCGCGCATGGTCGAGACGATGTCGTTGCTTGGCTTCCTCGCCGCGCAAAAAGGCGATACCTCCGCCGCCGAGCGCTGGTACAAACGCGCCCTCGATGAAGACCCGGCTTCGCCTCGCTTCAACCAGGCCTATGCCGACCTGTACTTCATGAGCAAGGACTTCGCAAACGCTCAGCGACGCTACGAAAAAGTGCTCGACTCGACCCCCAACCACTTCGTCGCCCTCATTCAGGCCGGCCTGTCCGCCGCCCATCAGAAGAAATGGGACGCCGCCCTCGCTCACTACCGCAGGGCCCAGGAACTCCGCCCCGACTCGTGGATGCCCCCGTACAACATCGCCTGCGTTCACGCGCAACGTGGAGGATCCGACGAAGCCCTCGCCGCATTGAAAGCGGCCTTGGATAAGGCCCCCGACCATGTGAATGTTGCCGGACTGATTGAGTCCGATAGCGATTTCGACCCCTTGCGCGAACTGCAACTTTACCGGCAATTGGTGCAGAGCAAGACGGAGACGCCCCCGCCGTAAGACCGCCCTCGACGTCGCGATGAGGAGTCGGATGTCCATGCGCGGATTTCCCGCGGGTTTCCCATCGCCCATCAATCGTTTATGATAGGCGGCTTACACGAATTGGAGTCTTCGCATGCACCGCCCTTGCGACCCCTGCGACTTCTTAGCGCTGGACTCGGAATGGTCTGCTGCGCAGCGCGATATGATCCGCCGCGTACGCGCGTTCGTTGATACCTCCGTACTTCCCTATATCGCCGACTGGCAGGAGCGCGAGGAGGCCCCACGCGATCTGGTTCCGCAGATCGCCCGGCTCGGTATGCTCGACACGATGGCAACCGAGAATTTCGATCCGGTCGCGTACGGTCTCGCCATGCGCGAACTGGAGCGCGGGAGTTCCACCCTTCGCAGCCTGATGAGCGTGCAGGGCGGACTCGTCATCCATCCCATCGCGACGTTCGGCACGGACGAGCAGCGCGCGAAGTGGCTCCAACCCCTGCGGAAGCTTGACGCCATCGGCTGTTTCGCGCTGACCGAGCCCGGCTTCGGGAGCAATCCCGCCGGCATGCAGACACGTGCCGATCGCATCGCCGGCGGCTATCGCATCACCGGACACAAGCGCTGGGCCACGGGAGGTGTCGTGGCGCAGGTCGCGATTATTTGGGCGAAACGGGAGGACAAAGTCTGCGGGTTTCTCGTCGAAACCGACCGCAAGGGGCTCGAGGTCCGGCCCATCAAGTGCAAGTGGAGTTTTCGCACGAGCGAGAGTTCCGAACTCATCCTCGACGGGGTTGAGGTGCCGGAATCCGCGCTCATGCCCGGCGCTTGTTCGCTCGGTTCGGCCATTGCCTGCCTGAACCAGGCCCGCTACAGCATCGTGTGGGGCGTCGTCGGAGCAGCGCAGGGGTGTATTGAGGAGACGCTCGCTTACCTGAAGGGACGCGTCCAGTTTGACAACAAGCCGCTCGCAAGCCACCAGCTTATCCAATCGAAACTCGCGTGGATGTCGGCGGAACTCACCGCGATGCAGCTTATCGCGAGGCGGCTCGGGGAACTGAAGGCGGCGGACCGCGCACAGCCCGCGCAAATATCCCTCGCCAAGATGAACAACTGCCGAAAGGCCATCGAGATCGCCCGCACCTGCCGCGAACTTCTCGGCGCGGCCGGCATCCTGAATTCGTGTCATGTCGGGCGGCGAATGCTCGATCTCGAGACGGTCATCACCTACGAAGGCACCGAACATATCCATTCACTGATCGTCGGCCAGGAACTCACGGGCATTAAGGCGTTCAGCTAAACAGTCAGGTTCCGGAGTACATCATGCACCTACTCGAAAGCGGTTATTTCCGGGGAATGTTGGCTTTCACGCTGGCGATTTACACGTCCGTCGCGGTTGCCGCGGAGGACACGGTTCCCGATATCGGCGGACGTCTTGAACTCTTTACCGACGACTTCCTGCTCGACTCGTTGGACGGCGCCGCGCTCAAGCTCCATTCCCCGATCCCGGCGGAAACAGTGCTCGCGTTCGACAAGCCTTGGGAGGGAAAATTCTGCGGCTATGTCACGGTGATCAAAGACGCCGAACTTTACCGTCTTTACTATCGCGGCCTGCCGGAAGCGGCTAAGGACGGATCAGAGATGGAGTCCACTTGTTACGCGGAAAGCACAGACGGGATTCACTTCACCAAGCCGGACCTCGGTCTGTTCAACGTGGCCGGCACGACAGACAACAACGTGATCCTGAGCGGTATTGCGCCGCTTTCCCACAACTTCTCTCCGTTCCTGGACACGCGGCCCGGCGTCGATCCGGCGCAACGCTTTAAGGCGCTGGGGGGCACGGTCCACACCGGCTTGGTCGCATTTATCTCTCGGGACGGCATCCACTGGCAGAAACTTCGCGAAGAAGCCGTGATCACGCAAGGCAAACTCGATTCGCAAAATGTCGCCTTCTGGTCGCAATCCGAGAATTCCTATATCTGTTACCTGCGGACCTTCCAAGACGGGGTCCGTACTGTCAGCCGATGCACCTCGCCCGATTTCATCCACTGGACCGACATCGCGCCGATGGACTTCGGGAACGCCCCGCTCGAGCACCTGTATACCAATCAGACGGCGCCGTACTTTCGCGCTCCTCACATTTACGTAGCGGTTGCCGCGCGATTCATGCCCGGGCGCCGCGTCGTGTCCGAGGAGACCATGACCCAAATTGGCGGGGTGGCCGCGTACAGCGGCGATTGCTCCGACGCGGTGTTCATGACCACGAGGGGCGGCACGCGCTACCATCGCACCTTCATCGAGGCATTTATCCGGCCAGGAATCGGCCCCGGTAATTGGACCTCCCGCACAAATTACCCCGCATACGGCATCGTGCCCACCGGCGACCACGAGATGTCCCTTTACATCCAGCGCAACTACGGCCAACTATCGCACCAACTTCAGCGGTTCACGCTGCGGACCGACGGGTTCGTGTCCATCAACGGCCCCGCCGCCGGCGGCGAGGCCGTCACCAAACCTTTTGTATTCCGTGGGTCGAAGCTCGTAATCAACTATTCAACCTCCGCGGCCGGCGGCCTTCGGATCGGCTTTACCGTGCCCGAGGGCGCGCCGATCGATGACTTTTCCCTGGAGAACTGCGATGAAATTGTCGGCGACGAGATCGCCCGCGCCGTCACCTGGCAAGGTAATTCGGACCTGTCCGCGCTCATCGGCAAACCGGTCCGCTTAAGGGTCTTTGTCAAGGATGCGGATCTTTTCTCGATCCGGTTCGATTGAAGATGGGGGAAATCCGTGCCGCCGGCAGAATGGGGTTAGCCGGCGTCGAGGACTGCCCTGGCCTTGGCAAGCAGTTTGTATGGATCGAACGGCTTCCCGATGAAGCCGGCGCCCCAATCCAGGGCGCCGCTCTGTGCGATTGTTTCCGTCGTATATCCGGACATAAACAGTACCTTGATCCCCGGCCGCACTGCCGCAATACGCCGGGCCAATTCACTACCGTTCATGTTCGGCATAACGATGTCCGTCAGAAGTAAGTGGATGGGTTCCTCGCTTGTTTCGCACCAGGCGAGGGCCTCTCCCGGCCCTGCCGCCGGAATCACGCGGTAGCCGGCTTTCTCGAAGATTCGACGTGCCAGTTCGCGCACCATTTCCTCATCTTCGACCAGAAGGACCGTCTCCGTCCCCCGGACGGACTCCGCGTGTTCCTGCGCGAGGACTTCCTCGGGGACTTCCCCTGCATGACGCGGGAGATATACGCGAAAGGTCGAACCGTGCCCTGCCTCGCTGTAAACATTGATGTACCCCCCGTTCTGCTTGACGATTCCGAACACTGTCGCAAGGCCCAGTCCCGTTCCCTTTCCCTCACCTTTCGTGGTAAAGAACGGCTCGAATACGTGTTCGAGGGTATCCTTGTCCATGCCGATTCCAGTGTCGCTGACGGTGAGAAGGACGTAGCAGCCGGGCGTGCATCCAGCATGGATTGCCGCATATTCTTCCGTCAACTCGATATTGCCGGTCTCGATGATGAGACGTCCCCCTCGGGGCATGGCGTCACGGGCGTTGACAACGAGGTTGGCGAGCACTTGATCAATCTGCGAAGGATCCATGAACACCGGCCAGACATCGGCCTGGGACCGAATCTCCAAATTGATGTCCTCTCCGATGATCCGGCGCAACATGCCCTCCATACCGGCGACCTGCGCTCCCAGATCCAACACGACTGGCAGAATTGTTTGCCGGCGCGAAAACGCCAACAGTTGTCGGGTGAGTTCCGCGCTTCGAAACGCCGCCGCCCGCACCTGTTCTAGGTCGGCATACATGGGGTCGTGCGGGTCGAGTTCGGCCATCGCCGAGTCCGTGTATCCGACGATGACGCTGAGCATGTTGTTGAAGTCGTGCGCGATGCCTCCGGCCAATCGGCCCACCGCTTCCATCTTCTGCGCGTGGAGGTACTGCGCCTCGAGCATCTTTTGGGCCGTGATGTCTTCTTTCACGGCAACAAAATTGGTGATTGTGCCTGAGGCGTCGCGCACCGGCGAAATAGATGCTCGCTCCCAAAACAGCGTCCCGTCCTTGCGCTTATTGTGAAACTCGCCACGCCATACCCCTCCTGCGGTAATGGTCGACCACAGTTTGCGGTATTCCTCGACGGGCGTTTCGCCGGACTTCAGGATGCGCGGGTTCTGCCCGAGTACCTCTTCGGCTGTGTAACCGGTGAGTTCGGTGAATTTCGGATTAACGTATTCGATCCGCCCCTGCACATCCGTCACAATCACAGAGGAGGGACTCTGCTCCACCGCCATCGATACCTTGCGGAGCGCCTGCTCGGTCTGGCGCTGTGTAGTTACGTCGCGGCCCACCACGAGTGCCGCACGCCGCCCCGCAAACTCGATCGTCCGCGCAAGTATTTCGATTACGACCGGAGAGTCATCTTTTCTCCGAAACGTCCACGTCCCCCGCCCTGCCATTGCCTCGCTGCCCAGATCAAGCGTTGCGCGCAGCGCCGGGGTCTCCGGCTCCGGCCGCAGGTCGTCGAGGCGCATGGAACATAGTTCCTCGTGCGAGTACCCAAATTGGGTTGCTGTCGCGTCGTTCGTCGCCAGAAATCGGCCGGATTCCGTATCAACGATCCACGTTGGCAATGGAAATCGCCCAAAGAGCGCGTGGTGTTGAGGTTCCGCTTCGTTCATCGCGGGCCACTGCGATCTTTCTGTGCGATTGGACGTGGGTGCCCTCTTGCCGGTTCCAACACACGAGTGTGGAGATGGTGTGCGCTTTCCCCCATCAATGGTCGTCCCGACGGTGTGTGGTCGCCTTGCCCGGAAGATAGCCTTCACCAAGAGTATAAATTGAATCCTCCCGGATCTCCAAACTATAACCCCTGTGCATTTTCCCGCCGATTGGCTATACTAGCATACATGCTGAAAAAGGCGAAATACCGCGCCCTTGTCATTGACGACAGCCGCGAGATTCGTGCGCTGATTGTGAAGGCCCTGACCCAGGAGGGAATCGAGTGCACGGAGGCGGCCGACGGCGTGATGGCGGCCAACGCCCTGCGGTCGCGCTCCTTCGATCTGGTCACGGTCGACCTCGTCATGCCGCGTGCGCACGGCTATTCGGTCATCACCGACTTGCTCGAAAAGCCCGACCCCCCGGTCGTCATCGTGGTCACCGGCGTGACGGACGGACGCATGACGCGGGACCTGCTTCGTCGCGGCGTGACGGACGTAATGTACAAACCCCTCGTTGTCGACTTGTTCGCGGCCAAAGCCATCACGTTGTTGGAGCGACGCGAGTCGACGCCGCCCTCTCAGGACGCCAAACACGCAGGCCGGTTGCCGCAGCAACTGGAAGAGGTCACCGCCTCTCTTCAATCCCAGCTTGAATTGGTCCAAAAGAGTTTTCAAGCGACCATCGAAAACCTCGAGCGGCAGAAAGAAGACCTCGAGTCGGGACTGCTCGGATCGGTACGGGTCCTGACCAATATCATCGAACAGGTCGGAAGGTTTCACGGAAGCCACGCGGTACGGGTCGAGAAACTGGCCAACGCCATCGGTCAGAAAACGGCCCTCAGCAAACAGCAATTGAAGGACCTCAAAGTCGCGGCGTTGCTTCACGATATCGGGCAGTTCGGCATGCCGGACACTGTGCGCCTTCGCCTGCCATGGGAGCTTGGGCCGGAGGAGCGAAAGATATTCGAGAGCTATCCGGTGATAGGGTCCCTCTTACTGGCCGAAATACCCGGACTCGAGAACGTCGCGCGTATGGTCGAGCACCACACCGAAAACTACGACGGCACTGGGTTTCCGGCAGGACTCCGGGGAGAGAAAATTCCTCTCGGGGCTCGAATCCTGGCGGTGGCCGACGGCTACGACACATTCGCTTCGTTCGCCAAAGACGAGGACCCGGTGGAGTATCTCTCGCAGCAGAAGGGACGGCGGTTCGACGCCGAACTCGTCGAGCATGCCGTCAGTTACATCCGTACCTCCGCAAAAGAGTCTGATGAACGGCCCGTGGAGCGCATACCGATCATGGAACTGCGGCCCGGACAAACCCTCGCAGATCCCATTTATGACGAGCGCGGCTTGCTCCTCGTGCGATCCGAGACCGTCTTGTCCGCCCGCATCATCGAGCAAATCCGAAAACTCGTTCCGCACCAAGTCGCCAGCATCGTCGCGGTCCGCGAGTCGCTAGTGGACTAATCCGACAGGACCCGCTCGTCCTATGGCTTGGATGCGGGGCGGGCCGCGTGATTACCCCCCGTCGTTTGTCTTAGGACTTGCAACAGCCCCTGGGCCTTCTCGAAGCCGGGGTTGAATTCAAGCGCGCGCTCGGCCTTGCGTATGGCATCCTCCGTGCGACCGAGTTGCGCGAGGGCCAGCGCCCAGTTTAGGTAAACCGTCTCGTCTTTCGGACTTCGCCCGGCCAGGCGCTCGAAGTGGGCCGCCGCCTCTTCGAAGCGCGACTGCATCAGCAGGGCCGCGCCAAGGTTATTCAAAGCGACGTCGTCGTCCGGGAGTTGATTCAGCACCCGGCGAATGAGGGTCTCGGCTTCGGAGGCACGCCTCTGGCGAATGAGGGCGGTGCTCAGATTGTTCATCGCGGACGGTTCGTCCGGAAGCAACTCGCAGATTGCGCGGAATGTCCGTTCCGCCTCGTCGAACTGTCCGGCACTCATCTGGTTCAGCCCCAGATTGTTCATCGCGATGATGTTGTGAGGAGTCACGGCGATGGCGTGTGAGAACAACCGGATCGAGTTCTTCCAGTGCCCGGCCTGCACGATGCTGAGCAAGGCGAGAATGCCCGCAAGGGCCGCCACTACCGGCCTCGCCGTGGCGAGCAGGGTAGGGTCGCGTCGGATCCACGCCGAAGCCGAACCGCAAAGCACAAGCAGAAGGCCGATTTGCGGTAGGTACGTAAAGCGATCCGCATAGGCCTGATTGCCCACCTGTACCAAGCCAATCACGGGGACCAGCATGCCCACGAACCAAAACCAGCCTACAAACACGTAAGGGGCCTTGCGAATGAACACGATAGAAAACAATCCGGCGAACAGCAAGAGGAAGACCCCCAAGACCACGTGCAACATTGGGACGTTGGGTCCCGGATGGGGATAAATGACGGCGAGCCCGAGAGGAACGAACGTCTTCTGAACGTAGAAGAGATATGCAGCCGCCGCGTTCAGAATACGAATGCCCAGCGTAAAACGTTCGGTTGACGCCACTGCGCCGAACGATTGTTGCGCGAGATACGTGAACACCGAGCATAGAGCGCTCATCACGAGTAGCGGAACCTTTTCGATGCACCGCGACGCGAAGATGCGCAACCGGTTTTCGCGCGCGTCCAAGCCAAGACGCCGGAGGGGCCAGTAGTCGAGCAGCAACAAGAGAAAGGGGACCGTCACAAGTATCGCCTTGGACATGAGACCGAGCGCAAACATCGCCAGCATCAGCGTGTAGCGGCCCGCGGTTGGTTTCTCCGTGTAGCGATGATAGGCAAGGAGTGTCAAGAAGAAGAAAAGGCCGCTCATCAAGTCCTTGCGCGACGAGACCCATGCGACCGATTCCACGCGCAAGGGATGGACGGCGAAGAGCAGCGCGCAGGCTGCGCTCGCAAAGGGGTCGCGCGTCATGCGAACCAGCGCGACGTAAAGAAGGACCGCATTGATCGCATGCAGGGACAGGCTCATGGCATGGTGGCCGGCGGCGTTCCTGCCGAAAAGCTGCCAATCCGTCATGTGCGACAGCCATGTCATTGGATGCCAGTTCGCCGCGCTGGCGGAAAAGAAAGCCGCCTTCACCGATTCGAGGTCGATACCCCGATTGACCGTTGGGTTGTCCCAGATATAGGAGGGGTCATCAAACTCGACGAACCCATTGTAGAGCGTTCGAGCATATATGACGACGACCGCCGCCGCGAGGATGGCGCACACGCGCCAGTCAACGCCGACGAGGGCCGCTCCGGTTGGGACCGGCTGGTGTTTTTCACGTGCTTTGCCTGACATGCAGCAGAAGCGTATCACTCCGGCAAACGACAACGCCAGCAGCGGAACACGGGCCGGACGGTTTATCCGCGTTACCTCGATGCCGTAGAATATGGCTTTGTTTGCAGGGAGCTATCGGCGAATGAACGCGATCACGCGCAGTTGGCGCAATTTTATCCACGCCCGAAAATTCACCCGGCTTGGCAAAGACTGCCGGTTCCTGGGCCGGGACTTGACCGTCGAGGGGCACGTCGAAATCGGCGATTACTGCCGAGTGCGCGACGACGTGAAGCTCCGGGCGAGCCCCGGGGCAAAGATCGTAATTGGAAACCGCTGCCTGTTGAGTTGGAACGTGATCATCGAGGCGGGAGAACTAGTCGAGATTCACGACATGGCCGGTTTGGCGGAGTACTCGGTCGTGCGGGACGGAACGCACCTGATTTACGGCACGGACGCGAACTGGCGCTACGTACCCAACTACTACCGGCCCGTCATCATCGAGGAAAGCGCATGGATCGGCAGCGGGGCGTATATTTCGAAAGGGGTGCGGATCGGCAAAGGCGCCGTCATCGGCGTAGGCAGCGTCGTCACGAAGGACGTACCTCCTTTCGAGGTGTGGGTGGGCGCCCCGGCGAAATTCTTACGACACCGTCTTCACGATCTGCCCGAGGAGTTATCCAGACTTGCCGAAGAACTCCTGCGAACGCAAGGGCTCAAGCAAGACCGCCGGGAATTCTGACATGGCAATCCGAGCGATTACGTTCGACTTTTGGCGGACTTTGTTTCGTGAGGCGGGCGAGCCCCTCGAGCGACGAAAAATCCGCGTCAATGCGCTGTGCGCCGCCGCCGGTGTGAGCGCCGCCGCGGCAGAGCAGGCGCTGGCGACCGCCGAATCGGAGTTCCTGCAACATCATATCGAGAAACAGCAGACGCTGACCCCTCCAGACGCGGTGCGCATCGTTTCGCGCGAGCTTGCAACAACTTTTCCGCCCGAGGTCGAGGCCCATCTCGCGAACGTTTTCGGCACCGCCATTCTTCACTTTCCTCCCGTGCCGTTGGACCACGCGATCGATGCCGTGTCCGCGGCAGCCGAACGCTTTGCCGTGGGCGTGGTTTCCGACGCGGGACTGAGCCCGGGAAGTTCGTTGCGCGCTCTGCTCGAGCGGCACGGTTTCCTCGCATACTTCGGGGCCCTGGCCTTTTCCGACGAAGTCGGCGTGTCCAAACCGCAGCCGGCCATGTTTTATGCCGCGGCGGACGGGCTGGGTGTTCACCCGTCCGAAATGTTGCACATCGGAGACCTGGAATGGACAGATGTGGTCGGCGCAAAGGGAGTGGGCGCCCGGTCGGCATTGTTTGCGGGAGACAATACACGGCACAGAGAGGCGACGTCCGCGGATTACACGTTCAATTCCTGGCGCGAGTTCCTCGACGTGCTGCCGACGCTGGAGTGACGCCTCGCCGGGCTTATTTCACCGCAAACGTTTCGGCGTCGTTTCCGGGGCCCTGCCCGTCGCCGCGAACCGGGCCGGCGGGGACGGCGGCCGGCGCTGCCTCGTGCACCTTGCCGCGGTACTCGATCTCGCAGCAGCCGCGACAGACCGCGAACCCGCCGTTGCGGCGTCGAAGCCGAAACTGACGGGCCGTCGCGATGTTGTGCAGTTCCTTGAGCGAGTGCTCGCGCACATTGCCCACCTTTTGAATCCAGCACGGATACACGCCGCCCTTGGCGCCGACAATGAGGGTCGACCATATGGCGCGGCAATCGAATTCCCGCAGGTCATAGCCCTGATCGTAGTGGTTCAACACTTCCTCGAACGGCATGCGCGGCATTCGGACCTCGATGCCTATCTTGCGCGCTTCGTCGAAGGTCTTTTTCAGCGACTTCGACAGCCGTTCGCGCTCGATAATGGGCTGACGAAAATCTTCCCGCTTGAACGATCCCGGGTCGACACGGCCCAGCTCGGGCAGGTCGTGAATGCGGGTTTCGGTCAGCAGGTTAAGAACGCTTGCGCCGGCGTCCTTGGCCACTCGCGGCATCTCGGGCAGGCAATCGAGGCTCGCTTCCTGTATGACCGTGTTCACATGGATCAGCGGGCAGGTCTTGCGCAACTCCCGCTTGTACCCGGCTAGGGCCTTCATGCCGGCGATGCTCTTGTCATACGAACCCTTCTGCGCGCGGATCACGTCGTGGACGTCGCGGGTCCCGTCGATCGAAATGCCTGCGAAATTGAATCCACGCAGGCCGAACCAGCGCGGGGCCAATTCCACACAGCGCCTGGCGCGCTCGTCCGTCAACATCGTTGCGTTGGATATGAAGTGCACCCGCCGCTTCGAGCATGCATGCTCGAAAATCTGCATGAAGTCCTTGCGAACAAAAACTTCGCCGCCGGTAAAGGTTATCAGACTGAAGCGTCCGGTCTGGTCCACGATGTCCAGCCACTCTTGCGTCGACAGCTCCCCCTCGGCCTGAATTCGAGTCGGGACGGTCTCGAGCCAGTCGATGTACTGACACATTTTGCAGCGCAGATTGCACCGTCGCGTCACCTCGAAGTAATAGTGCATCGGGGGCGGCCCGAACCCGCCCTTCGAAAAGTGGTAGTGCCAGGCGGTGTAGGCGTGCGTCAGGCCGCGGTACAAGCGCGTGATCGCCCCGCGCGGACTCATTTCACCCATTTTCATGTACACTCCTGTAGCCACCGTGACGCACGTAACGGCCTCTTCCACCACTATACCCGTTTCGCGGGGGGTGTTGCAGCTATCATGTTTCGCAGTGCCTGATCCGGTGACCGTCGCCCTAGCGGCGTGGTTGCGGATTTCAGCGTGTCGGACTGCAGGCGCACGGCCCGAGTTCGGTTTCCGCGTGAAGGTGGGTTGGACACTCCCCACGCCGTCCCCGCGGATCCAGCAACACGCGCAGCTCAGCAATCATTCCTCTGCGACACCGTACTTGCTTTCCGGCGAATGGGTTAGGTAGCAGAGCCGAATAGCGGCAGTTACGCCCTCGTCCTCGCCGACCCTTCAAATAGCCTGCCCGGCTGGTTCGATCGCAATCAGGTCAGCCCATTTCGGACCCGCGCCTCGAATAGGGCCAACCGGAGGGCCATTTGTTCCACTTTCCGGGGATAACGCGCCGCCAGATTGACCCGCTCAAACGGGTCCTCCTCGATATTGAACAGGAGCCGTGCGGGCCGTTGGGGACCGGTTGGCGGCAATTCCGTGTGACGCCGGGTGAGCTTCCAGGGACCGGACCGATACGACTGCACGTGGCGACCGTCACAAAAAAAGAATTCCTCGTCGGCGCGCCGGCCTTCGCCTTTGATGACCAAGGACAGGTCCTTTCCGTCGATGATACGGTCTTCAGGACCGGCTTGGCCGGTCAGCGTGAGGAAGGTTGGCAGGAGATCCAACAGACTGGCTGGACGGGTTTGCACGCTGCCCTTGGCGACGAAGTTCGGCCAGCGCAGGATGAAGGGAACGCGAACCCCGCCCTCGAAGGTGGTACCCTTGCCGCCACGCAATCCCCCTGTGCTCCCGCCGGCCCCTGCGGCTCCCCGCGCAGGGCCATGGTCGCTTGTAAAAATGACCAGTGTACGTTCGTCAATTCCCTGATTTCGCAGCTCCAGCAGTATCTCGCCTGTGCTCCAGTCCAGTTCGGCCACTGCGTCGCCGTATGGACCCCGATTCGATACGCCGACGAACGGCTCAGAAACTGCGGGCGGCGTGTGCGGCATCGAGTGGGGCAAGTACAGAAGGAACGGCCGGCCCGTGTTCTCCTGAATGAAGGCGACCGATTCTTCCGTGTAACGCCGCGTCAGCAGGGAGATGTCCGTAGGTTGCTCGATAATCTCCGTTCCGCTCATCAGCGGTGCCGGATACGGCCGGAGACCGCGCCAGTTCATATCATGGCTGTACGGCAGGCCGAAGAAATAGTCGAAGCCGTTAGCGGTGGGAAGGTTTGCGACACGGCTCCCCAAATGCCATTTCCCGATGCAGGCGGTGACATAGCCGGCCCGCTGGAGTTCCGTGCCGATCGTCGGTTCTGCCGGTGTGATGCCGTACACGCTGTTCGGGAAGAGCGGCTGGGTAAGCCCCGAGCGTATCGGGTACCGGCCAGTCAGCAGACCGGCCCGCGAGGGCGTGCACATGGCGGCGCATGCGTAGACCTGCGTGAACCGCATGCCCTCGTTCGCCATCCGATCGATGTGCGGGGTCGGAATGTCCACCGCCCCATAGCATCCAAGATCGCCGTAGCCAAGGTCGTCACATACGATGAGAATGAAGTTGGGTTTCACGGGGCCGACACGCGGCCGCGCCTGGGCAGGCAGACTCGCCGCCAGCCCGCCGGCCGCCAAGGTTCCCAGCAGCTTGCGGCGTGTAAGGCGAGTCATGGTCCCGTGTCCGACTTGCAGCTTCGTGCTCCTACTATAACATGACGGATGTCGAAATGGAGCGACTTGCGATCGCGCCGGTCATGAATGCACATTCCGAGAGTACTGTGAGAGCGTGGATCGAAGCGTGCGGGATGCAAATCGTCGCAAGGTTTGATTAGAATCCCGTCAAGGCAGCGCGTGACACGGAGGCCCACCGCCGTCGAATGGGGAGTAGGGACCGCCAGGAAGGGAATGAGAACACAGTATTTACGAGAAGAGCTAGCAAACAGCGTCACGCACGGCATCGGTTTCGTGTTGAGCGTCGTGGGGCTGGCGGTCCTTGTTGTCACGGCATCGCATCAAGGCGATCCGTGGATGGTGGTGAGTTTCACGGTGTACGGGGCATCGCTCGTCGTCCTGTACCTCGCCTCGATGTTTTACCACAGCTTCCATTCTCCGCGGCTCAAACACCTGCTGCGCGTGTTTGACCACTGCGCCATCTACCTCTTAATCGCCGGCACGTATACTCCGTTTACCCTGCTCAACATGCGCGGGCCGATTGGGTGGACCTTGTTCGGGGTGGTGTGGGCGCTTGCCATCATCGGGATCGCGCTCAAGAGTTTTCACATCCACCGGTTCCCCATACTGACGCCGCTTATCTACATCGGATTGGGTTGGATTGGCGTACTGGCAATTAAGCCATCGCTCCAACTCATTCCGGCGGGCGGGTTGGCGCTGCTGGTAGCCGGGGGCGTCACGTACACGGTGGGGGTGCTATTTTACGCGCTCGAAAAGCTGCCCTACAACCACGCAATCTGGCACGTATTCGTGTTGAGCGCAAGCGCATTCCACTTTTTCGCCGTCTTCTTCTACGCCGTGTCGTTCCAATAGACCGGATTCTTCGCCAAATCCGCTCACATGCTTTGGCCGTCGGACGGGTGTCGTTTGAAAAAAGCGATCAGCCCGAAGCGCGCTTCGGGCTGATCTGATGCACGGTTGGATTGAATCTACTTGATGCCTTCCTTCGCGGCCTTGGCCACGCGGAACTTGACGACGCGCTTCGCCGGAATCTTGATGGTCTCGCCCGTGGCCGGATTCCGGCCCATCCGCGCTTTGCGATTCACGACGACCAACTTGCCGAGGCCCGGAAGCGTGAAGCCCACCTTGGCCTCCTTGTATGCAAGCGCCGTGATCTCGGACAACACGTTGCCGATGTCTTTCTTGCTCAGACCGGTCTTGTCCGCGAGCGCGGAGACGATCTGCGCCTTCGTCAATGCCTTCTTGCCTGCCATTCCTTCTCCTCCTTCCTTGGTTCTATGTCCCAGTTTCCCCACATCCGTTTGGCCGTTACTCGACAAAAACCGCGCAACGGGCGCGACCCCTATCGGGTATGCACATCTCGGGCGGCCTGGGAAGCCCGCCCGGGCCAAGCCTTCAATTACAAAGTAACGGGGCTTTTGTCAAGCAGTATTTTCGGGCTCAAAAATAAATGGAAGGCAACATTCGCCTTTATTTACAGGGTGTTTGTGCCAGTGCGCTCCGCTCCGGCAATCGCACACCCGCACAAGTACTTGCCACAACATGCATTAGAAAGGAATTGATCCAACGCCTCGTCGCCGCTATAGTGCCGTCGGCCCCATGGAACTCGGCGCCTTGTGGAGGACGGACCACCCATGATGGTGGCGGTAATCGGCGGTGTTCACGCCAATTTTCCCGCCTTGCGCGCGTCGCTTGATGCAATTGACGAGGCCGGGATTCACACCATTTTGTGCACCGGCAACGTCGCCGTGGGATTCGGTATGCCTAATGAAGTGGTCGAGTGCATAAGTCAAAGAGGAATTCACTGTGTACAGGGCGCGTGGGACCGGCTGGTGGTCCGCGCCAGCCGAAAGGCGGAGTCCTTGGAATCGCGTCTGCCTGTCGAGTTGGCCCGCGCCATACAGCGCGCACACGAGGAGTTGACGAGTGCAAATATCGAGCGGCTGCGTAGCATGCCCCGCAGCATCGCGTTGACACTCGACGGCGTGGCGACATGCCTGTGTCACGGCGGACCGACAGGGCAGGCCGTCGAACTGGATGAAGACAGTCCACTGGAAAAATTTCGCAGGCAACGTGAGGCCGCCAACGCGGAACTGATCGTGTGCGGATCGACGGCGCTACCATATGCCCGCTGGGTCGATACCGCACTGTTCGTCAATCCGGGCCGGTCCGGTGTGCCCGGAGGACATCCCCCTACCGCGCGGTTCGCCGTGATCGATACGGACGCCGAACCGTGGGAAGCGACGTTTCCAGAAGTCAAGTACGAGTGGCCCGAACCCGGTCGTCCGGCCACGCTCGATTATTCAGCGGATGCGGCGGCGCTGTTCCGAGTGGAGCTTCGATGAAGCCAAGCGCATTCCCCGCCCGCGCGAGGCCGACTGGCGGAACCCGTGGGATACGAAGAGTGGGCCGCGCTCGTAAGGGGGCGTCTTTGATCCGGTCATTCGAGCAGCCGCATAGGAAAGGAAAGAATCGCGCCGAGTACCGATGCGGACAGCGACAGGAGCACCGCAGACGCCGGGTAGTGTTTGACTGCCTGCCGAAGCGGCAGCCTGAACAGACGTTGATACACGATAAGCTGAAGGACCAAAGACGTAACGCCGATCGCAAGGTAGAAGGGATTCAGCCACGTCCATGGGGCTTGATTCTCGCGTCGCAGCGCGACGAGCAGCATCGTCGCAAGACTGAACCCGTCTTCCGTGCTGCCGGCGATCCAGGCCATCCACGGACCGGGAACGGCAATTGGGAGTGCCGCGCACGCCTGCCCAATCGCGAGAACGTCAATTCGGGGCGCGTTCAGGCGAAGCGCCCATGCGCTGTAGTAAAGCGCGACGGCCCACATGACGCCCGCCACGGGAAAGACCGTCATCCAATAGACCGCCTGAATTTCGGTCCGCACGTTCGCCACGGAAAAGTAATAAAGGACGTGCGGCGCAGGATTCGAGCGTGGGCATGGGAATCCCTGTGCGGCCGTAATACGTGAAAATGTAGTACCAGCCCAGGCTAAACGCCACGGCCGGCCAAATCAGGATGGCCGTAATCATGCGGGCGGCCACAATTCCGCGGGGTGTTCTTGGTCGACTATCGGTGAACACGAAGGTTATCACACGCAGCTCGCGAAACCCACATCGCGTGCAAGACGCGGTCTAGGTCTTTGCTTTGCTTTTTCCTGTGCAAATACGGAATACTCCGGCTATTGGGATGAATCCTTCTCTCGGGAAACGGCGCCGTGCGGACCGACTTGACGCTTCACTTCTGGATTAGCTTCGCCATCGGGTTATTCCGGCCTGGCATCGCCTTCTTGGCGGGGCTGGGCAAAGAAATCTGGGATGCCGTGTCGGGAACCGGGGTCGCCTCGGCGGAAGACTTGGCCGCAGACCTCCTCGGCATCCTCGCCGCATCCATCCTGACCCCCTTTTTCTGAGTAGGGAAATGTGATAGGGTATAGAGGCTGCGAGGGCGTGGAAAGCGGCGCCGTGCGGGAACATGTGCGCGTGCGCGCGTGTTTGGAGATCGCAACCTGAAAGCTGCGGTGTGTAGGTGGTAATTGCCGCGGCATGGCATCAAAAGGAGGACTGCCCGATGACTCTTAACTGGAAGCAATTGGCAACCATCGCGGCCTGCATGGCCTTGGTTTTCGGCGTGTCCGTCATGCAGAGCAATGCCGAGGGCGACTCCTGTCCCCTGAAGGCAGCCGCCGCCAAGGACGGTAAAACCTGTGCGACCGGCGCAAAGACCGCCTCGGCCGAAGGGGCCTGCGCTGACAAAGCTGCCAAGACTGCGTCCGCCGAGTCCTGCCCCGTAGCGGCCGGCGCGTGCGAGAGCAAGACGGCGGCAACCACGGTTGCCGAGAAGAGCGGCGAATGCTGCGAGGAAGCGGCCGCCACGCTGACTGCGGACAAGGGCGAAGCGTGCCCCGCTGGCGCCTGCTCCGAGAAGAGCGACATCGTCAAGCTTGTCATGAACGATCAGTCTTTC
>BTUX01000044.1:0-21885 GCA_045863315.1 Candidatus Hydrogenedentota bacterium
GATAACGGTCCAAAATGCGGCGACCGGTTTACCGGCGCGGCCGCGTTCCTGTTCTTCCGGTGCCGGCGAGTGCTGGGTCGGCGCTTGATTATCCTGCGGCGCGTCATCATCAGATTCTTGGCGCGTCGACTCGGGCTGGGCTGTTGTGCTCGACGAAGGAGGCCTTGGCTCGGGCGACGGCGGTCGCGTGGCGGCTCCGCGCGGAGCCGAACTCTCCTGTCTGTTCGGGACGGCCTCCGGCAGGTCTTCCTGACTCACGCGCCCCTGTGGCTGTTGCGCCCACGCGACCGTACAAACGAAGAGTGCGACGAGTACTCTCAACACGCTAGTTCCACTCCATTCTCACCGGGTCGCTCTCCATGAATCGTTTTGTCTCCTCGAGCGAAACGACCCCTTCTGCCCCGCCCATTACCTGGACCGTGAGGGCGCCGACGGCATTGGCGAGTTGCGCGCATCCTTCCGTACTCCAACCTCTGACAAACCCGAATACGTATGCCCCGCATGCCGCATCGCCCGCGCCCGTCGTGTCCACCACATTGACACGATGTGCCGGCAGGCGGTAACGATTTCTGGAATTCTTGACGAAGATTCCGCCCTCGCCCAACTTAATGACGGCCGTTTCCACTGCATAGGAGCGAAAGAAGTCGGCGATCTCCTCCGGTTCTTTCATGCCAGTATACTCCCGTGCCTCCTCGATACTCGACATCACGATGTCCAGGTACGGCAGGGCCATTTCGATCCGGGGCAGCCAAACGCCGAGCCCGTCGTAGCAGGTGTCCACCGACGTAGTCATTCCGAGTTCCTTCGCGCGCTCGAGAATGCGGGCGATCGGAGGCCCGTCCAGCCCGGGAGTCACCGCCGGGCCTCCCCAATGCAGGTGCTTGGCGCCACGGAACGGTTCAAGGTCGACGTCGGAATCCCGCAATACGCGACTGCATCCAGGATGGTGCAAGAACGTCCGCTCCCCGTCCTTGCTGACGAGAACGATAGTTGCCGGGGTCGACTCTTCGCGGGTTCGGACGACCCCCTCCAAGTTCACCCCGCACCCACTCAGCGCTCCGGCTACGTAGTCTCCAAAACCGTCTTCGCCCAGTTTGCCGATGTATGCAGCACTACCCCCCAGTTTGGCAATGACCGCGGCGGAGACGCCCGCAAGTCCGCCCAGATGAATTTCCAGCTTTGGGACGAGGGCTAGTTTCCCTCGTTCGGGGAAGGCCTCAACCGGGCACACCATGACGTCGGCGCACGCCAGACCGAGACAGATTACCTCAACCGCCATCCACCGTCCTCTTCGCGCGATTCACCGCGCGATTGCGCAAGATGCACATCGAAGCACCCCGTAGCTGTTCCGGCCATGCCCCCGCGCCCGAAGGACTTCGCGACGATGGCCCCTTCCACACGCGGCAGTATAACATGGAGGACAGGCCTGCGCAACGGGAAACCGCCTAACCTACTCAATATCTAGGGGTTGGGCCAAGTTGCCATTCTGTATGGTGTGCTTCGGCGACGTATCCTTGGCGGCCCAGGATTGAGAGAAACGAAGGTGGCCGTCAACGCCACGTTCGCCGGCTGCGGCACCTCCACAGACCCTCGATTTCGCGGTGTTGTTGTCAATGAGGCGGTCTGTTCCGGCGGGGCGTTACCTTGTCCTAACATGATCGATGCATAATCCCATGATTGTTTCGAGACCGTTCGGGAGGCACTCTTTCATGGTTCAACATTCATCGACGACGGGGGCGGTCGTGCTGGTCAGCGGCGGAGTCGATTCGAGCGTGCTGCTGCATTATGTTGTGAAACAACTTACGCGTGGGCCGATTTATGTAGTCAGCTTCGATTACGGACAGCGGCACTGGAAGGAACTGGAGTGTGCCAAGTGGCAGGCAGACGTGCTGGATGTTGAGGCGCATCGAATTGTGGACGTTTCGTTTCTCGGCGATCTGGTGAAAGGGGCATCCGCCTTGGTGGCCGGAGGGCCCTCCGTCCCGGACATGGCTTCGCTGGCGCCTGATCAGCTTGACCAGCCGCCGACCTACGTGCCGAACCGAAATATGATTCTGTTGTCGGTGGCGACCGCCTACGCCGAGGCGCACGGTATCCGGGACGTGTACTATGGCGCTCAGGCGTTGGACGAATACGGCTATTGGGACTGCACCTCGGAGTTTTTGGCGCGCATCAACGAAGTATTGGCGCTTAATCGTCGCGAACCGGTGACTATTCACGCGCCTTTCATTACGAGGAAAAAGGTCGAGTCGGTGCGTTTGGGCGCGGAACTGGAAGTAAACTTCGCCTATACCTGGTCATGTTATCGCGGAAGCGAAATAGCGTGCGGGAAATGTCCCACCTGCGTTGAGCGGCTCAAGGCATTCGAGGAAGCCGGCATCGAGGACCCGATTGCGTACGAACGATGAGCAAGCCGGGCCGATCCGGGGGAGGGCGACACGCGATGTTGAAGGACCAAGTCGTTCTGATTACGGGATGCTCGACTGGAATCGGACGCGCGCTCGTCGAAGAGTTTGCGAAACAGGGACATCGCGTCTTTGCGACCGCCCGCCGGCCGGACTCGATAGCGGATTTGAAACGGGATCGCGTCGATGTGCTTCGGCTGGACGTGACCGATTCGGATTCGATTCAGGAGTCGATCGCGGCCGTCATCGAGCGGGCAGTTCGGATTGATATCTTGGTGAACAACGCCGGATACGGCCAGATGGGGGCCGTGTTGGATTTGTCGCTCGATCAGGTCCGCGGACAATTGGAGACGAATGTGGTCGGGGCGATCGCCATGGTGCAGGCCGTCGTCCCGCACATGATGGCGAAACGGCACGGACGGATCGTCAACGTCGGGAGCATCTCGGGTATACTGACCACGCCGTTTGCGGGGGCATATTGCGCGTCGAAGGCCGCTCTCCGTTCCGTGTCGGAGGCGCTGCGGATGGAAGTCGCGCCGTTCGGGATCGACGTGATAATCGTGCAGCCGGGCGGTGTTCAGTCGCGGTTCGGCGAGAACGCTTCGTCGCATCTGGCGGTTCGCGAAGGCTCCGTATACCGTTCGATCGAAGCGCATATCAATCGGCGCGCCATGGCCTCACAGGTGAACGCGACACCGGCCGAAGTGGTTGCGTGCCGGATTGTCGAAGCGACATTGAGGGACCGGCCGCCCTTCGTCGTCCGTGTCGGCCATGGCGGGCGTGCGTACCCCTTGCTGAAGCGGCTGGCGCCGGTCCGCTGGCTAGACCGGATGTTAATGCGGCGGTTCGGTTTGGATCAGGCGTAGGAGGAATTTCGTTCATGTTGGTAGTTCACGTGCACGTGCATGTCAAACCGGGGATGGAGGAAGCGTTCGAGCAGGCCACCATTGCGAACGCGCGCGAGAGCGTCAGGGAGCCGGGTATTGCTCGCTTCGACGTAATTCGGCGCAAGGACGACCGCACTCGGTTCGTACTCGTCGAGGTATACCGTACTGCGGAGGATCCGGCGCGGCATAAAGAGACGGAGCACTACCGGACTTGGCGGGACACGGTGGAGCCAATGATGGCCGAACCGCGATCGAGCGTTACGTACGACAACGTGTTTCCCCAGGACGCCGAGTGGTGAAAGTCCGGGTCGCATTCGATCGCCCGGATAAACTTTGACAAGCGAAGGTGCGCCGCGAAACCGGGGAGAGGACAGTTTTCAAATGGACGAGAAGCCCTTAGCGACGGTCCGCAATCAGTTTCAGGCCCTGGACAAAACGTTGCCGTTCAAAGGGCCTGAATCGATCGATGCCGCGTGCCTCGAGTGTTTCGAGTACGAGTACGCCGAAAAGCCTGTCGCCGAGCGAGTCGAAATCACGACCGTCACGGACGAGTTTACGTCCGTGTGTCCGTTCTCGGGTTTGCCGGATTTTGCCCGTGTTACCATTACGTACTCGCCGGACCGGCTCTGCATCGAGTTGCGGTCCCTGAAGTACTATCTGATGTCGTATCGAGACGTCGGCATTTGGTACGAACACCTCGTAAACCGCCTGCTGGACGACTTGGTAAAGGCATGCCGGCCGAAGCGCATGCGGGTCGTTATCGAGTGTAAACCGCGGGGCGGATTGTCGAGTACCGTATCGGCGGAGTGGAAGGCGTAGTGTCGCGCGGAAAACCGTCGGTGAATGGGGAGGCGGCTGCCCCGGACGCACGTCAACGTTACAGCCCCGCGAGTCGGGCGCGTTTCCTCCAGTAGCGTTGGACATAGCGTGGACGGACATCGCGCGCCTCGATCGCGGAGGCTGCGGCCATCCATTTATCCAGCAGTTCGTTGTGTCTCGCGAGCGCGTCCGCGGGTTCGGGGGGATTCTCCATCCAGTCCGCCTCGATGGCGTTGCGTTCGGGGACGAACAGATCCCGGTATTGTTCCGGATTTCGCATGATCATTCGGTGGAAACGTTCGTGGCGCCACCAAAGCGAACTGTCCGCCCGGTCCTCGGGTTTGCCGTAATCGAGCGGTTCATCGATGCGGACCGGCTTGAATAAACTTGTGCACGGGGCCGCGGTACCGGTGACCCAATGGCGAATTGTGCCGTCCTTGTGCATTTCCGTGACCCACGACCCTGTCGTTTGCGCCGAGGCCAGCACTCCACCCGCGTGCATGCACGGCGCAGCCATGGCGCCGTTGATCCAGCGGTACGACGGGTTCGAGTATCGCGCTCCGTGGTCCCTCAGGGCCGCGAACAGGTGCAGGGGACGCAGCGTCTTGTTCGCGAGGTGGTGCGTCCGGCCCTGTCGAATGCGACACGCGGAGACGCGGGTCTTCAGGAAGTCCGAATGCTTTTCCGCAAACCCGCTGATGGTGAGGCCGTTGGAGATGGTCCGGGTGCCTTGGATTCTTTCGATCGCGTGCTGACGGCCCGCCGTCTCAAGGACGTAGCCGGAGGTGCGATCCACCACGATGAAGCTGTTCTGGTACGCCATGTGACGTTTCTCGTGCATGGCGCCGCCGCCTTGCCCGTACTGCTCGAGAAGCGACACGATGATGTTGCAGGCCTTCTCCGCGGAGTCCGCGCGCTCGAGCGCCAGCCGCAGGAGATCCATGCCGATAAGGCCCGGCTTTTTTTCGTTCGGTATCTTGGTGAAGACGGTTTCATTGCCGATGCACACGCCATGTTCGTTCGTTCCCATCTCCGCTCCCCAAATCCAGTAGGGACGGCTCAACAGGGTCGCAAAAGTTTCCTCGACTTGAGGAATTTCGATGTGCGTGCATTTCAGGGTGCTCCCGGCGGCGTGCCGCCTGCGAGGGTTCCACTCGAGGACCTGTCCCTCGTTCGCGTCACGGTCGGAGTTCTTCGCGAAATAGACACAGTTCTTTCGTACTATCGCGATGGTGTCGCACATGGAGCGGGTCTGTCCTCCCTCGGGTTCATTGCGGGTCTGCACCGGTGGGATGATCCCACACGCGGAGAGACCAGGTCAATTGGGGAGTGCGTAACGCGCGCCGGATGGATTTCAATCATGCCACGCACCGCGGGCATCACGAGAGCGGTGACGAAAGCGGACCCCGCGAGGCGATAGGGGAAAACACGAACGTCGAAGTGCTTGGGATTGTGGCGGGCTATAATGCGCGCCCGGTTGGACGCGCCCTCGCTGGGACGAAAGGAGACGGAATGCTTCTTGTGGGTGAACTGAATCGCAGGCCGCGCGCCCACTTCTCCGGTATAGGGGGGACGGCGATGGTTGCGGGCGCGCGGCTGGCATTGGAAGCCGATTGGGAGGTCCGCGGCAGCGACAATCCCCTCTACCCGCCGACATCTGAAATGGTGAGGGCGTTGGGCGTGCCCGTGTACGAAGGGTACGCCGCATCCAATCTCGACTGGGGACCCGATGTAGTAGTTGTCGGGAATGTCCTCAGCAGGGGCAATCCAGAGGTCGAAGCGATGCTCGAGCGGCGATTGCACTATGTCAGTTTTCCGGAGTGGGTAAAGGATGCGGTGCTTCGCGCCCGACGGCCGGTCGTGGTATGCGGCACGCACGGAAAAACCACCACCACGGCGCTGACGGCGTATTTGCTCGATTGTGCGGGACTGCGTCCGGGGTTCCTGATTGGAGGGCAGCCGCTGGATTTTCCACATTCGGCGAGACTTGGCGTGGAGGACGGACCGTTTGTTATCGAGGGCGACGAGTACGACTCGGCATTTTTCGATAAGCGAGCCAAGTTCTTCCATTATCTGCCGGATACTGCCGTCGTTACGTCAATCGAGTTCGATCACGGCGACATCTATCGCGACATCGAGGAGATCGAACTCGCATTCCAACGAATGCTCAGGCAAATCCCCGCAGGCGGGCGACTGCTGCTCTGCGCGGATTCAGCTCGGGCCTTTCAGCTTCGCAGGTGCGCACATTGCCGGACGGAAACGTACGGATTTGCAACGGAATCCGACTGGATGGGTGTGATGGGCGATACCGATGAAAAGGGTCGTGCTCTGCTTACGGTGTATCGCGACCAGACAGAGTGGGGAAGATTCCGGGCGCCGCTGGCGGGACGACACAACCTTCAGAATGCCCTTGCCGCGATCGCCGTTGCGGCCCGGCACGGGGTGAGCGCGCGCACCGTCGGGGATGCATTGCCGGAGTTTAAGGGCGTTCGCCGGCGTATGGAGGTTTTCCTCGAAGCGGGGGGCGTTACGTTTGTCGACGATTTTGCCCACCATCCAACGGCCATTCGCGAAACGATTTCCGCGGCGCGCGCCCGCTGGCCGAAACGGCGGCTGCGGGTCCTGTTCGAGCCACGGTCGAACACGACCGTCACCAACGCGTTCCGACATGATCTGTATGATGCGTTTCGAGGGGCGGATGAGGTCTGGCTGGGCCCCATCCACCGCGCGGAATCGATCCCCGAAGAGAGGCGCCTGGATCGCGTCGGGCTGGTGAAGGAATTGAGGAAAGCGCGCGTCGATGCGTTCGCCGCGCATTCCGTGGATGAAATTGTATCGGGCGTTGCGGCCGGGTCGGAAAGCGGTGACGTCGTATTGATATTGAGCAATGGGGCCTTCGGGGGCATTTACGAGAAGTTCCGATCGGTCTTTCATGCGGCAAATAGGGTGCCCGGGCCGTAGTCTGAATACCCCGGAATGGTTCCCGGCCCCTTGCCGTCGGTGACAGACTGCGGCGTTACTTCCGTACGCGAGTCCTGCGCCGGGTGACCCGCGCGTATGGGCCCGCCCGGGACTTGCTCTGACCGACAACGTTTGAAGCGCGTGGACGTGTGCGTCGCCTTAGCCCGGATTTTTCACACCCACGCGCGTTGGAGGATACAACATGGTGCAGTGCGCGCCGTTATGCATCGTCGCCGCGCGGCACGGCAGAACAGATGGTGGGTGTGAAAAATCCGGGCTAAGGAGATCGGTCACGTCGCGATGCGGTTCAAACTGTGCGCGATTCGGCGCGGCGAACTTCGTGTACGCATTCTTGACCCGTACGGCTTGGGCGACCGTGTAGTGCTTGACGTCACGGCCGTCCACGCGCACCGTGAATTCCGCGAAATTCGGTTGCGCGTCCTCGAATTCTTAAAGCCGATACACAGGCAGTGGAAACGCGACCCTTGTCGTGAAATCCTCATCTGTACGGTTCTTGAAGACATAGGACACCCGGGTCAAGTTCTCGCTGATGCGGAGGTTATTTGTCCATGCTGACGGCGTCGGTCTTCTGAAAGACAATGCCGCCGGCGGGACGGACAGAAACGGGCCATCGTTGGCGGCGAAGGGTCGCTCGGCATCAATGAACAGTGCCGCAACGACCCAAGCGATCCTCGATTTCTGTAACACACGAAACGGCGGTATACATGTCGAAACCACGGGCTTCAACTGCCTGTCATTTAAACTTGCCGGGAGTCCTTTACTATACTCATTGACGGGGCCGGGCAAACGGGGTTGTGAGCGGAAAGAGGAAGCGGAAGTACCTTGCGGATTCTAGTGATGGGCGCCGGCGCGATCGGGAGCGTGGTCGGCGGGTTCATGGCCAAAGCCGGCCACCGTGTCGCCTTGGTGGGCCGGGAGCCTCACATGTCCGCGATTGCGCGGCGAGGGTTGCGCATCACGGGAATTTGGGGCGAACACGTATCGAACGGCGTGGTGCCGCTCACGAGCGTAGACGGCTTGGAAAACGGTTCGTTTGACCTGATTCTCGTGACGGTAAAATCGTACGACACCGACGCGGCTGCCAGGGCCGTGGCGCCTCTGGCTGACCCGAATACGTTGGTGTGCTCGTACCAGAACGGCCTTGGAAATGCCGAGGCCATTGCCTTGCACGTAGGTTGGGAGCGGACCATCGGGGCACGAGCAATCTACGGCGTCGTGATGCGCGAACCGGGCTGGGTGGAGGTGACGGTAATCGCCAACCCGACGGCGCTGGGTGCCTACAGCGCAGGCACGTCCGTAGATCGCGTGCGCCATACGGCCGAGGAGATGAACGCAGCCGGGCTTCCTACCACGTATACCGACAATATCCGAACCGTGCTGTGGAACAAAATCGCATACAACTGCGCCCTGAATCCGCTGTCCGCCCTATTGGACGTCCCCTACGGCGCGCTCCTCGATACCGAGCACACACGGGAAATGATGCGCGCGATTATTCACGAACTGTATCAGGTCGCATTTGCGATGGGCGTCACGATGGAGCCCCGTACGCCGGAGGGATACGTCAGGCACCTGTTTGAAGACCTGATTCCGCCGACCGCCGCGCATTACGCGAGTATGCGGGCCGATTTTGTGAACCGCCGCCGGACCGAGATCGACGCGCTGAACGGAGCGATTTGCCGCTACGCACAGGAACACGGAATTCATTGCCCTGTGAACTCAGTCCTTACGCGGCTGGTGCATGCGAAGGAACACGCTTTCCAGGGCAGACGCCAGGGTTAGCCCGGATTTTTTACACCCGCTGGCAATGAAGGATACAACTTCGTGCGGCACATACCTTTATGCAGCGACAGGGAAAACGGGCTGTTGGTGTGAAAAATCCGGGTTAGCGGGCGGGCCCTCTCTGCGGGAATTTCAGCCGGTCAGCGAGAAAGGCGGGCCCGATTCGAGTCTATTCCCGATTCCTTGGCGGACGTTGACCGAGACTGGGGGCGAGTGTGTACGCTCGGTGCCGGCATTCCTCGGCCCTGCGGGTTTCGCCGATGCGATCCAGCGCGTGGGCCAACGCCAGGTGGATGAGCGGATCTTCCGGGTCAGATTCGAGTGCGTGGACCAGTGTCTGGAGCGCCGCAGTGATTTGATCGGCGGCAAGTTGCCGTGTGCCCTCGCAACGCAGTTCATGCGCTCGGATGCGCTCGTGAATTTCCTGAATGCCCGGCGCCCACTCTTGCGCGCTCCGCAGCACGGCCAAGGCGTCGGATTCTCGGCCCACCACGTCGAGAACGCGGGCCCGGGTTAGATGACCCATCAGATATCGTTGTTCCGCTATTCGTTCGATTCGGTCGATGGCGCGTTCGAGGTCGCCGGTCCGGATGGCGATTGCCGCGAGGGCCGTCAGAACGTGTGGCGGTTGAATACCGGATTGTTCGAGATGTTCCAGGACACGGCGCGCCGTATCGAGTTCGCCTCGATTGAGGAGAATATTCGCAAGGGTCGTGGCGGCCCCGAGATGTTCAGGTTCGAGGTCGAGCGCGCGGCGGGCGGCTTCTTCCGCATCGAGCGGTCGGTCCATCCCTACGAGTTGTTCGGCTAGATCGTGCCATGCCTTCGGATCGTGCGGCCGCAACAACGCCTTTCTGCGCAGAATCTCGAGGTAAAACGCCGCCTTTCGCTCGTCCGCCGGCGAATACCCGTGATGATGAATCAGTAGATCGGGCTCACGGCGGATTCTTCCCTTATGCTCGATTACGCTCTCCGTGATGCTCTCGTGGACCGGCTCGCGGTACTCGTAGCCTTTGCGGTTGCGAAACAGGCGAAGCAGCGGAACGGCGATAAACCCCGGCTTTCCTCGCGCATACGGGTCGTTGGGGCGCGCGGGGACCCAGCGCCACGCACGCGTATCTTCGCTGTAGTTCGCGAGGGTGAGTTCGATCGCGTCCGCGTTTATGCCGTCCTTATCCACGAGAAACCGAATTCGGCGCGCACCGGCCGGGTCGACTGTTTCGTCCGCATCCAGGTGCAGGAGCCAGTCACCGTCCGCCGCGGCAAGGACGGCATTGCGTGCTTCAGCAAAGTCGTTGTTCCACGAAACGAAGATCACGTCGGCGCCGCATCGGCGGGCCATGTCAACGGTGGCGTCCGTCGAGCCGGTGTCACCAACGACAATCTGATCGGCGATGCCGGAGACGCTTCGCAGGCATTCCTCGACGCAGTCCGCCTCGTTTTTCACGATCATGACAACACTTAAGCGGGGCACGGCAGGAAGCCCGGAATCATTGCGGGGAGTACGTTGGGGGCGGCGTTTCCCCAAGGAACAGCATCATCTTTCGCGCCAGGGCGTCGGCTTCCTTGGGCCGGTTCGTCTCCCGATATATTCGTGCCAGTTGCAGGCACGACAGCCGGTACAATTCGCGCAGTTCGGGATTGGCCTCCAGTCTGCCCAGCGCCAATCCGTCGGCCGTTTTCCTGTACCACTCCTCTGCCTTGTCAAGTTCGCCCTGATCTTCGTAGTGACGGCCTACCTGCACCCCCAGCGCCGCGCTCGAAGGGCTGACGTCCTGCACCTTGGAGAGCGCATCTTCCGCGCGGGCGACCAACTCATCCACGGGCCCGCGCTGCCCCACTACCTGGAACTGCGAGAGGAGGGCGCGGATTCGATCATCGACATTGGTTGCGAGTCGTTCCGCCTCCTTGGCTGCCTGTAGGGCTTCGTCGTACCGGGGAGGTACCGCACGCAGATAAACCGACGCGATCGCCGTATAGATTTCGGAGGCCGCCTCGAGGGTCCGCAATGCCACCACGCGATCATAGAGAATGGTCACGGCCTGTTCGATGCTGGTCGCCTGCTGTGCGCTTCGAATAATTGCTCGCGATTCGTCAATCGATCTCGCGGCTTCCTGTGCGCGTCGCTCGATCTCGCCTGAAGGGCCCGGTCCCCCCGCGGGATCCGTGGCGGCGGGAAGCAGCATTTCTCCCTGCCGCTCGATGACGATCTGCTTGTCTCGCGGATGCTCGGTGGTGAGCACCGGCGCCGGTCCCTGTCTCATGACTCCGGTGAACGTGCCTCGGCCCGCCATGAACGCCACCGTCATAATGAGGAGCATGACGGCCACGACGGCAACCAGGACCAGGGTCTGTTGGCGCGACTCGTCCATCCGCGGTGCGACTTTCCGTACGCGGCGGGGTTACTCCGCCGGCTGTGTAGGTGTTTGCGAGGTTTCTTGCGGTGGCGCCGGGGCGTCCGCGGGAAGTGCGGCCACCGGCGGTTCATAGATGTGAATGTCGTTTTGGACCCGATCCACCCCGGCGATGCTGCTCGCGAGGCTCGCCGCGAGCTCACGCTGCGTTTCGGAGTCTACCGTGCCCGTAAGGATACACAGTCCGTTATCGACCCGAACGTTGAGGTTGCGAATGCTGACGTGGCGGTTAAGCAGAATGGCCGTCGCGACTCGTTTCTCGACCCATTCGTCCGAGACCTTTTGGGCCACCTTGGTCACCGGATCGGTCTTCTGACTCGCGTGGACGGTAAGGTTGTTCGTCACCTTTTCCACACCCCGCGTCTCGAGCACGATTTGTTCGATGCGGTCCTTTTCGTAGAACGTCGGTACGACCCCGTGCAACGTCACGTGTCCGCCCTCGCAGGTGACGCCAATTTTCAGGCCGCGCAATTCCTTGTTGTACACAAGCCGCGACCGGATGGTCGCGTTGAGCGTCTTGTCGTTGACCTGGTCCCGCCATGTTCTCGTCGGCCGTTCGGATACGACCGTTCCCACCACGGTGAGCTTGTTTTCGATTTTTTCGACGCCATCCACTGTCTGCGCAAGGTCCGCCGCGAGGTCCTTCTGGACTTCGTCGGCGACGCTGCCCGTCAATGTAACCACCCCGTTTACGGTGGTGGTGTTGATGTTAAAGGGACTCAGGTGTTCGTTGACCGCGAACAACGTTTCGATGCGCGCCGTAATCGCGGTGTCCTTGATGGATTGCTTGACGGCGTCAGTGGCGGTCTGTTGGCCCGATGCGGCCGCAGCCATCAGCATCAGCACCGGAATCATCGAGTATGCGCGCCGTGTAATTCTCACCGTCATACTGCTCCTCCTTATGCCTCCGGGCCCTCAATGCCGGATCGCATGCACTGGCAAGCGCATGAAGTGCCATGGGCCGGGCCCTTGTCACTCCGATGTCGACAGTAGAGGTCACGACCGGGAGTCGATTGACTCACTACCGGTATTGTACACGCTGGGGTGCATCGTGGGGAGGCCGGTGATATGTAAGTAGTTAAATTCCAGCGATCTACGATGACGCTCATCAATCGGCGACGCTAGAGTATTCCCAACTCCTTGAGTCCCGAAATTCCGCTTCTTACCTCGTCAGCTGATTTGTGAAGCGCGGCCCGCTGGTCGGAGGTCAGATCGAGTTCGATGATCCCCTCGACGCCGTTCTTTCCCAGCTTGCAGGGTACGCCCGCGAACACGTCGGCCAGGCCATACTGCCCGTTCAAGTACGCGGCGCAGGGAAGGACCTGATGCTCGTCGCGCACGATGGCCTCGACCATTTTCGCCGCGCTCGCTCCCGGCGCATAATACGCGCTGCCCGTCTTCAACAATGCGACGATTTCGCCGCCGCCTTTTCGTGTGCGCTCCACAATCGCCTCCACGCGTTCCTTCGGCATCAGGCGCGTGATGGGGATTCCCGATACGGTGGTGTATTCCGGCAACGGCACCATATCGTCGCCGTGCGAGCCGAGCACCATGGTGTCTACGTTCTCCATACTGCATTTGAGTTCCATGGCAACGAAGGCCCGCATTCTCGAGCTGTCCAATATGCCGGCCATTCCGACAACCCGTTCCGGGGGGAACCCGAGTTTCTTGTAAGCGAGGTACGCCATGACGTCGAGCGGATTCGTCACGACGATGACGACCGAATTCGGCGCATGCTTTTTGATGTTCTCGCATACGTCCGTGATGATTCGCCCGTTCTTTTCCAGCAGATCGAGTCGCGTCATGCCGGGTTTGCGCGGAAGCCCCGCGGTAATGACGCACACGTCGGCGCCTGCGATATCCTTGTAATCGTTCGAACCGACGGCGAGGCAGCTATATCCCCGCACCGGCCCCGTTTCCGTCAAGTCCAGCGCTTTGCCTTGCGGTACGCCTTCCACGATATCCGTAAGGACGACATCGCCCAATTC
The DNA here is from genome assembly GCA_045863315.1 of Candidatus Hydrogenedentota bacterium. Classification (GTDB taxonomy): domain Bacteria; phylum Hydrogenedentota; class Hydrogenedentia; order Hydrogenedentales; family SLHB01; genus JABWCD01. The sequence continues at coordinate 13,275 of BTUX01000044.1, forward strand.
CTTGTCGAGGATGTACTGAGCGGCGGTCGCGCCCACATTGCCCGCCCCGATACACGCGATTTTGAACCGTTTGCCCGATTCCATGATTAGTCTCCACTCCTTCCGGCCGGTTGAATCATAGGAACCGCAAGTATAAACAAATCACCGGCTTCGATCCCACTGCGCGCGGCGGCGCGCCGTTCAGATTGAGTCGTCGAGGAATAAAATGTATGCTAGTGCCGTTTTTCGATTGTTCCGGGTTGGGCCGCCAGATGACGCTCATCAGAGACCCGGCGTGGTCTTCACTCAGCGGTGCGGCCGAGGACCAGATTGTGCCGGGCTGTGGCCTGCGCCAGACCAGAAAGGAAGGCATACCAATGAGCAGTGCACCCGAACTGACAGCGGCGGACTTCGACGCTACCGTCGGCAGCGGCGTAACGCTGGTTGACTTTTGGGCCGAATGGTGCGGTCCATGCCGGTTAATCTCGCCCGTGATCGACGAATTGGCCCAACAGTACGACGGCAAAGCAAAGGTCCGCAAAGTCAATGTGGACAACGAACCCGACATTGCCATGCGGTTTGACGTGTCCAGCATCCCCACGCTGATTGTATTCAAGGACGGGGCAGTCGCCAGCCGTTTTGTCGGAGTAACCAAGAAAGAGGAACTGGCGTCAGCGCTTGATAAGGCGAGGGGCTAGCTGCGCCCGCCGACGCACGGCATGGGCCTATACCGTGGCAAAGCACGGGATGGCTGAAGGGGGGGACGACGCGTACTCCAACAGTCCACCGAGTGAGGGCGCACGTCCGAATTCCATGCTCCAATGCGCATGACGAATGATCCAGCGGGTGGATTGCACCTCATTTTCCGCTAGTGAACAGGAAAGGACAATTGCGACCATGACCCCGAAGACCGTTGCCGTAGCCGGAGCCACCGGCCTCGTCGGACGTGCGATGTTGCACGTGCTCGAGGAGCGCAACTTTCCCGTGAAGTCAATCAAATTGTTGGCATCCGAACGCTCGAAGGGCGCCACGCTGCGGTTTCGGGGCGAGGACATTCCGGTCGAGGTGCTCGGTGAGGACTCGTTCAAGGGCGTCGAGGTGGCGTTGTTCAGCGCCGGCGGCGGCACGAGCAAGAAGTTCTCGCCATGCGCGGCCCGGGACGGCTGTGTCGTCGTGGACAACTCGAGCGCGTGGCGCATGGACGACAAGGTGCCGCTGGTGGTTCCGGAGGTCAACGCGGACGACATCAAATGGCACAGCGGGATCATCGCGAACCCGAACTGCTCGACAATCCAAATGGTCGTCGTTCTTAAACCGCTTCACGACGCAGCGAAGATCGAGCGGATCATCGTCTCCACGTATCAGGCGGTGTCCGGCGCGGGCATAAAGGCTTTGGAAGAACTGAAAGAACAGACCAAGGCGATACTCGAAGACCGGCTTCCCGAGCCCAGGGTTTTTCCACACCAGATCGCATTCAACTGCATTCCGCAAATCCCTCAGAGCGACGCGTTCGGTGACAACGGTTACACCTCTGAAGAAATGAAAATGGTGAACGAAACCAAGAAGATCATGGGGGACTCGTCCATTCGAGTGTGCGCCACAACGGTCCGGGTGCCGGTCTATACCGGCCACAGCGAGTCCGTGAACATCGAGACCCAGAAGAAGCTGACGCCGCAACAGGCGAGAGAGCTGCTCTCAAGGGCCCCCGGCGTGGTCGTACGGGACGATCCCAGCGCTCAAATCTATCCCCTCGCTTCGGAGGCTGCCGGTCGGGGTGATACCTTCGTCGGCCGCATTCGCGAAGACCTGTCGCACGACCACGGTCTGGCCATGTGGATTGTCTCCGACAATCTCCTCAAAGGCGCCGCCCTCAACGCGGTCCAGATTGCGGAGAGGCTCTAGCCCGCATTTCTCACCAGTCGCTCCCGATGACGGGAGCGACTGGTGAGAAATGCTCAGGAGATGGCATAGAAGTCAATCGGGTGAGGATTTTTCACACCAACAGCCCGTTTTCCCTGTCGCTGCATAAAGGTATCTGCCGCACGAAGTTGTACCCTTCATTGCCCGCGGGTGTGAAAAATCCCGGCTAGCTTTATTTCTGTGCTGCGAGACTTGAGCGCCGCCGAAGCCCTTTGTCGGGCATCCACGAACCCTATGAGGACTACCATCGCTTGCCGAGGTCGGGCCTCCAAAAAAAACTCGACTCTCGATCACGGCAACGATACTATAGGGGCACTTGACCGAATCCGCCAATCGGGGGAAGTCAGGGTGCGGCTTACCGGGTGCCCGACCTGCGCGGAACCTTCGGCAGTAGGCCGTGTTTAAATAGCGGTGAAGTATGTCGTGTGTCAACAGTCGACAGTTAAATGCCGACAGGCCCACAAGTCCCAACATGCAAACCTCCAACACACGTCGTGGGTCCGTCTGCTCGGTAAGGTGTTTTGAATCAGGCACCTACGTGCGTATTGGGAGCCGGTTTTCCAGCGCAGTACTCGTAATCCTGGCCGTCGGGTGTTCTACCACCCAATACAAGGAACGGGCGGACAAAGAGGTGTATCGGATTATCGAGCAGAAGTCGGCTGAGGTCCCTGGCATGCTCCCGGAATTTACCATTGATCAAGATACGAAAGACCCACTCACGGAACTCCCCTTGCTGGCAGAAGCCGATGAATTTCTCGGAGAGGCGGGTGCCGCCGAAGTAGGGGCGCAAGTCATCTCGCTCGAGAAGGCGCTGCATATTGCCGTCACCCACAACCGTACCTATCAAACACAAAAAGAACTGCTGTATCTCCAAGCGCTTCAATTGACCTTGCAGCGCCACCGGTTTGACCCCATCTTTTCCGCGGGCGCATCCGGTTCTTACAATCGATCGACGACCGATGTCCAAAAAATGACCGAGGCCGGCGAGGTGGCGCAACTCATTCCGGGGATTATTTCACAGACCGGAAGTCTAATCTCGACGAACCTGTCCAACGCCCCGACAACGGCGGGTTACCTTCGGGAATTGGGAGTGCCGGCGAACGCTGAAGCGATCGCTGCGCTCGAGGCCATCGGTACGTTGTCCGGTACGCCGGCGCAGTTGTTGAACGACTACGCCAGCGTGGTCGAGGAGGCCATCGCCGTCTCCCGAATCACGGAACCCCGCAACGAGATCATGAACGAGCGCAGTGTCGACGGCGTCACGAGCGTGGGTGTGAGCATGCTGTTGAAGGGTGGCGCCCAAATCGCCGTCGGGCTCACCTCCAATTTCCTTCGGTTTCTCACCGGCGACCCGCGCGTGTCGACTTCGTCGGCGTTGGTCGCCAGCATCACGCAACCGATCCTTCGAGGACGCGGAAGCCTGGTCACGGCGGAGGCCCTCACCCAGGCCGAACGCAACGTCCTGTATCAGCTTCGGTCGTTCACGCGGTTTCGTCAAGAATTCGCGGTGCAGGTGGCCTCATCGTATTACGACGTGCTCCGCGCGAGGGACACGGTCCGAAACAACTGGCAGGGGTACCAGGCGTTTCTCCGCTCCGCCGATCGCGAGCGGGCGTTGGCGGAAGCCGGCCGCCAAACCGTAACCGGCCTTGGCCGAATCGAGCAGGAAGTGCTCAATGCCGAAAACAGTTGGGTGGACGCCGTCCGCAATTACAAGCAGAGCCTCGACCAATTCAAGATTTTGCTCGGCCTGTCTACGGACGCGGCGATTGTGCTGGACGAGAACGAGCTGACGACACTGGCCGAGACGGGACTGACTCACCCCTCCATCGCGGTCGACGACGCGGTTGCCGTCGGGCTGGTCGCACGGTTGGACTTGTACAATGTGCACGACGAGAAGGACGATGCGGAGCGTCGCATTCGGGTCGCCGCGAATGCGCTCAAGCCGGACCTCGACTTGATTCTCACGGGACAGGTGAACAGCGAACCCGGCGAGGACACGTTCCAAGACTTGGACTTTCAGCGCGCGCGCTGGAGCGCGGGCTTCGATCTCGACTTGCCGCTGGATCGCAAGGCCGAACGGAACGCATACCGGTCCGCCCTGATCGATTACGACCAGTCCATTCGCGAGCTTACCCTTGCCGAGGACAACGTAAAACTGGACGTGCGGCAGGCGTGGCGCAACCTGGATCAGGCCAAGCGCAATTACGAGAACCGCCAGCTCGCCCTTCAACTGGCCGCCAGCCGGGTCGAGGAGCAAAACCTGCGCGCCGAGTTGGGCGGGGCCACCATTATTGATCTCGTGGATGCACAGAATGACTATATCAACGCGCAGAACCAACTCACGGACGCGCTTGTGCGCCATACCATCGCGCGGCTCCAATTCTGGCGCGACATGGGGATTCTCTACATCAAGCCAAATGGTCAGTGGGAGGAAGTAAACGATGTCCCAGAAATCCGACAACCTGCGACGGCGCCTTAGAGGCCTTCTTCGCAACCGCTGGGTAAGGGCCGGCGTGGCGGTCCTGGTGGTTGTCGGCGCAGTTTCGTACTTCCGCGGCGGCGGGGAGGAACAGAGTTCGGGCACGTTGTTTGCCGCGCGGCGCGGCCCGCTGAAGATCACCGTGCTTCAGGGCGGAAACGTCGAGGCACGCGAGTCCCAGGTCATTCGCTCCCGAATCAAGGGGGAAACGAAAATCCTCAGTATCGTCGAAGAAGGGTATCTTGTGACCCCCGAGGACGTCGCCGAGGGGAAAATTCTGGTGACGCTCGACAACTCGCAGCTCATCGAGAAGATGGCCCAGCATGAAATCGAGTACGAGAGCGCGCGGGCCGACCTCGCCGAAACCAGCGCCCAATATGAAATCGCTGTCAAACAGAACGAAAGCGACATCAAGAAGGCGGAGCTGGACGCGAAATTTGCGCTGCTGGATTTCAAGAAGTATCTCGGTGAGGACGTTGCCAAGAAACTCTTAAGTGAAGTGGGCCTCAGCGACGACGTCCGCCAAATTACGGCCGATATCAGGAAGGCCACCCAGGAAAGCGCCATTCTGTCTCGCACCTTGGCTCCGGATCGGGGCGAGCGGCCGGCTGCGCGGGGTGATGTGGTGTCCGAGGAAGCATTGGGCGAAGGCGGCGACGTGCCGTCCGACGTTGCTTCCAGCTCGGCTGAAAACGGGACCTTGGCGCCCGAGTCCCCGCCCGTCGCCATTGCGTCGGTTGCGGTGTCACTGGAACGGCCGGCCATCGACTTCTCGAAGTATGCGTCATCCTCGGCGTTGGGCGACGGTGAAGCGGAACAGTCCCTGCGCAAGCTCGCCAGCGACCGGTTGCTGGCCGAGGAGGAACTGGGCTTGGCGGAGACAAAACTGGCGGGAACCCGCAAACTGGCGGAAAAGAATTTCGTGACGAGACAGGACCTGGACAATGACGAAATGAGTGTTCGAAAGAACGAGGTCCAAAAGCAAGCCGCCATGACGGCCGAGGAGTTGTTCGTCAAGTACGAGTTTCCCAAGGAAGCGGAACGCCTTTTGTCGGCATATGAAGAAGCGCTTCGTTCGCTCGAACGGACTATGAAGCAAGCCTTGGCTAAACAGGCGCAGGCCGAGGCCCGCATGAAGGCCAGCGAAGCCTCGTACAATCTCCGGGCGAACCGCCGAAAAGAACTGCAGGAGCAACTGGACGCGTGCAGCATTGCGGCCGAACGGCCAGGCCTCGTTGTGTACGGAGGCAGCGACGAAGGATGGCGCAACCGCGAGCCTATCGCCGAAGGCTCCACGGTGTATGAGCGCCAGGAGATCATCACCATTCCCGATATGACGCAGATGGCCGTGAAAGCCAAAATCCACGAGTCGTCCATCAAGAAGGTGCGCATCGGGCAACCCGCGCGCATCAAACTCGAGTCTTACCCCGATCTTGAATTGACGGGAGAGGTCATCAAAGTATCGGTGCTGCCCGACTCGGGGTCGCGCTGGATGAATCCGGAGATGAAAGTGTATCCCGCGATTGTGTCGATTGAGGGCACTTACGAGTGGCTCAAACCCGGTATGACGGCCAGTGTCGAAATTCTGGTAAAGGAAATCGCGGACACCGTGTACGTGCCGATTCAAGCCGTGTCCAACAAGGACGGCAAGCGGGTTTGTTTCGTGGTGAACAGCATGGGCCGCCAGGAGGAACGCGTCGTCGAGACCGGCGAATTCAACAACGACTTCATCGAGATCAAGAGCGGGCTGCAGGAAGGCGAAAAGGTGGTCCTCCGGACCCCGCAAGGTCTCACGGTTTCCTCGCCCACGAGTGGGACGCCCGGTTCGCCTGAGACCCCCGATCAGCGGGGCGGTCAAGGGCAGCGTACCCAAGGTGGTCAAGACCGTGGCCAGCCTGCGGCGGGTTCGGCCCAGCAGGTCCAGGGAGAACAACCCCAGGTCGAGACCGGCCAAAGCGGAGCGCGACCGAACGGGGAGCGGAACGCGGGAACGGGAGAGCGGCGTCGAGGGCCAAGGCCTGAAGGAGGAGGAGAGGGGCAGGGTGGTCCGCGGCAAGGCGGAGAAGGTCGGGCCACGCCTTCTGCAGGATTGTCACAGGGCGCATAGCGATACGAGAGCCGTAGTCACAGTATGAATGAAATGCGAAAGCCGCCTTTGTCCAGTTCGCATGATTGGCCGCCGGCAATGAGGAGGGCTGTCTATTGTCGGTCCGCCCTGCGCCGTTCGGAGTAAACAGGTAATGGCGGATCCGATTGCGCGCGTGGTAGATGTACGGAAACGGTACCTGATGGGCGCCGTGATGGTCGAGGCGCTGCGGGGGTTGTCCGTCGATTTCTATCCCGGTGAGTATATCACGATCATGGGGCCGTCCGGCTGCGGAAAATCGACGTTGCTCAATCTGCTGGGCTGCCTGGACCGTCCAACGTCCGGCCAATATTTGCTGGGTGGCCAGGACGTATCACAGCTTGACGACAACGAGTTGTCCAGTATTCGCGGCGCTCGAATCGGATTTGTGTTCCAGTCCTACAATCTGATTCAACAGTTGAACGTGCTCGAGAACATCGAGGTGCCGCTTTACTACCAGGGGCGTCCGCAAATAGAGAGCAGGGCCATCGCGACGGAATTGGCGGTGCGGGTCGGCCTCGGGGACCGACTCGAACACAAGCCCTTTGAACTGTCGGGCGGACAACAGCAACGCGTAGCCGTCGCGCGCGCGCTCGCAAACGACCCGCTTATCATCCTGGCGGACGAACCGACCGGCAATCTGGACTCGACGTCCGGCGCGGACATCCTCGGCGTGTTTGACGACCTGCACAGGCAGGGCAAGACGATCATCATGGTCACGCACTCGGAAGAAGTCTCCGCGCGCGCGCAGCGTGTCGTCCGACTGCGCGACGGCGTGGTGGAAAGCGATGAACGACGTAATTAACAGACACCTGCCGGGCATTCTCGATCCCGCGACGTACCAGCGCTTCAACCGCACGGTCCGGCTCGGATTGAAGAGTCTCTGGCTGCACCGCCTCCGTTCGCTGCTGACCGGGCTCGGCATCGTGTTCGGCGTGTGTTCGGTCATCGCGATGCTGGCGATCGGCGAGGGACTCAGCTACGAAGCGCAAGAGCAGATTCGCCGTTTGGGCAGCAACAATATCATCATCCGCAGCGTCAAGCCCCCCGAGGACCGGCAGAGCGCGACGCAACAGCGTTCCTATGTCATCGAGTATGGTCTTACCTATAACGACATCAACCGTATCAAGGCGACCATCCCCAGCGTGGAAATCCTTGTCCCGAGCCGGAACATTCGCCGCGACGTGTGGAACGGACCGCTGCGAATCGATTGCGAGATCGTGGGCACGGTCCCCTGGTACCCTGAAATGCGCAACCATCGCGTCGCTCGCGGAAGGTTTTTCACCGAGGACGAATTGGAGAACAGCGAGAACGTGTGCGTCCTGGGCAGCGGTATGGCCGAGGCATTGTTCCCCATTGACGAACCCATCGGATCCAAGGTCCGGGTCGAAGGGGACTTCTATCGGGTGATCGGGATCATGCAACCGAAAGCCCGGCAGGCGACCACCGCAGCGAGCGGGAACGGGGGAAATAACGCCAACAACGGCGAAACGAATGAAGGCGCCGGCACGCCGCGCGCCGGTGCGCCGTTCGAGATGCTGGTGCCGTTGACCGCGGCGAAAAGCCGGTTCGGCGAGATTCTCGTCCAGCGCAGCAGCGGCAGTTTTTCGGCCGAGCGCGTGGAACTGCATGAGGCGACCGTAAAGGTCGCGAACATCGACGACGTGGTCGAGACGTGGCATATCATCGCCGACCTGTTAAAAATGTCTCACCGCAAGAATGACTACGAGATCATCGTCCCTCTGGATCTACTGCGGCAGGCGGAACGCACCAAGCGAATCTTCAATATCGTGCTGGGCGCCATTGCGGCGATTTCCCTCTTGGTTGGCGGCATCGGCATCATGAACATCATGCTCGCCACCGTCACCGAGCGTACCCGCGAGATTGGAATCCGCCGCGCGCTCGGCGCCAAACGGCGCGATATCGTGCTGCAGTTCGTCGTCGAGACCGTCTTGTTGTCCGCCACGGGCGGGTTGCTCGGCGTGGCCTTGGGGCTGGCCATTCCGTTCTTCATCAGCTTCTTCGCCGACCTTGTGACCATCGTGACGCTCTGGTCGCCGGTGATCGCCTTCTCGATATCGGCCCTCGTCGGGTTGATTTTCGGC
>BTUX01000045.1:0-21771 GCA_045863315.1 Candidatus Hydrogenedentota bacterium
CCGCACCTGATGAGGCGGGGAATATACCTCGTTCTTCCAACACCCGCCAAAGGCCGGCCAAAGCATGCTCCTTGTTTGCATAGAAGGCAGATTCTCTCACCCGGAAGAATTCCCAACCGCATCGCTCCAATTGCCGTTGACGTTGCATGTCCGCCTCGTAACGGTCCGCGCCGTGCCAATTGTCGCCGTCGCATTCAACAGCCAGCCGCGCCTGTCCGCCCTCAACTACGAGATCAATATGTTTTCCAGCGACTTCATACTGGGGAATTACGGTATAACCCTTGCGGAGAAGCTCCAAAGCAACGTCAACTTCGAACCAGCTTTCGAAGGGCATTGGAGGTTTCACAATGCTACGGTTGTATTCCGCCGCTCGCCGCTCCAGTTCATCCCGGTCGATCCCCGCAATTTGTTGAGGCCGCGTGCTCTCGAAAAACTCGAGCAATCGCCTCCGTAAGTCATATACACTGAGATCATCACAGGTGACCGAATGGAAAAGAATCATCATGTCACGGGCGCGGCTGGCCGCGACATTGAAGCGCCGCTCGGCAGCCGCATTTGTGAGAGGCCCGATTCTTTCATTGCTGGCCGCGACGAGGGACAGGAACATAATGTCGCGCTCATCGCCCTGGAAGCTGTAGGGATTGCCGCAGACCAAGCGTCGGCGTTCGATTTCCGCGGGCTCCAACCGCTCCAGCAATTGACTCTCGATCAAAGCCGCTTGCGCTTCGCCTTGAAGTACTACTACGCCCATTGTCTTGCCGCCGTACCGACTGTCGCCGCACATTTCGACGATTCTTTTGACAATAGCTTCAGCTTCCGGTCGATTGATCGCCCGATTGTTTGAGCCTTCGCGATATCCATCGCTCACAAATACATGTTCAAGCGGCGGTAACCGGTTGGGACCATACTGCCGCAATGGAATCAGCGGCGTGTCCGAATAACAAAGGTCGTTGCTGAAACGGATAATTTCCGGCATGCAGCGAAAGTGCTCGCGCAGCGTGATCCGCCGGTTTCCATACCGAAGTTTCCCGTGATCAAATAGGCTGCTCTCAATATCGAAAGATGACTTGAACTCGAAATCGTGAAGAAATTCCTCCATCCAGTGATGCACCGAGTCACGGGGCAAACCCACGGCATCCGGGCTGATTTGCTTGTCGTCGCCGACGATCAATATCTTCTTTCCGAGATAGAATAAGGGAAGCGCCTCGACCCCGCATTGCGACGCCTCGTCAACGATAATCACATCGAACATGCCGGGCGTGGGATACACCGTGTCCCAAACGCGGTGTAGCGGCATTACCCATGCCGGAACTGCCTCGCGGCATTTATTGAGATGTTCTTGCGCTTCGCGACGACGGCGCGGCGCGTGTCTCCCCGTTCCTTTGCCAAGCCGCCGCATGGACTGCTGCCAGGCTTCCATGTGGCGGCGATGGTCTTCCTTGAGCCGCGAGAAACAGAACGACCACGCGTGAAGCTCGGCAAGCTTCGCGATAATACCGTTTATCTCATCTTCGATTTGTTTGGCGCGTTTGGCGAGCGCCGGAACATCTTCTTGACGGATGTACTCCTCGAGCCAGTACCGCGCCTGCGCCCAATGCCAGGCGTCGGCAATGCCCTGGATTCGTTCGTCCCAACATGGTTCGTTGCAGGTTTGTTTCAGGGAATTGGTGAACTGTGGAATCAGAGGACGAAGTTTCGAGAGATAATCGTCCACCTTCTCAAGGTACTGGCGCTGCTTCTCTAATTCCAGAATCTTGTTCAAGACCTGGGTATACTTATCTGTGTTGCGGCTGCGGATTGCGTTCAGCAAATCGTTTGTCACCTCATGTGCGCCGCCCATGGCGACCATGCGAGAAAACGGAGCCTCAATGCCTTGAATTTCCTTACTGGCAAGCCGCTTACGGATACGGATCAACGCCAGACGGCATGAGGAGACAATCCTTTCAATTCGGGATTCGTCGGCCCAGACAGGTGTGCCCATGCCTGGGCATTGGCTTATCGCTTCCCGGCACTTGGCAATCAGTTCTTCTAACGCCAAGGCGTTTTCGAGCGCATCACGCAACGACTTAAGGGCGGTAAATTGGAGAGCATACGGCCCTTCAACCTTTTCACTACGCCCTTTCCAGAAGCCCCATGCCTTTTCACATTCAATGCGAACATGCAGCGCATCGGCAAGATTTGAGAAATGCTCAACGGCGGAGCATGGGCGTCCGCCAATCTTCACCGCCTTGATAACGTACAATCGCTCTTTTACCGGTTTGGGCCGAAATGGCCCCCATCCCAGTTTCCCGCCACTCTCCATGTGCTCTTTCAGTTTGCGGGCGTCTTCATGCAGCGTTCTGATATGGGTAGTATCCGGGAACTCTATGCTGGCGTTGTCCGCGACGGCAACGAGTCCTTCGACTAATGAAATCGCGTCTCGCGTGACGCGGAGAAGTTCGCGCCACAGAAGAGGATTGCCGCCCAGGATATCGCGCACGGCATCGTCCAACCATGAATGCGGCATCGCCAGCAATTTCCTTCGTTTCTCGCAAAAATGGGTCAGGGCATCACTGATCGCCTCGATGGTCGTAGAATCGCTCTTTACCAACAGATCAACGATACGTTCATCAGTCCCGTTTGCCGAATTCCGCTCTTCTTCGATCGCATTTTTTTCTTCCTTCACCAGATTGGCGAAGCGTTCGGGTGATGGCAAATTCTTCGGCCATGCAAGCGCCAATTCCCTACGTTTTTCCGGCGTGAATTGGCGCAAGGCCTTAAGCACGCTCTGCAGATCGCTGGTAGCAATCTGACACGTCTTGTCCAAGGGAACAGAATCCGTGAACCATTCGTATTTGCTTCTATCCTGGTTCACAGCTTGGGCGATTCTTGCCGCCGTCCCTCGATAGGTTCCTTCCGCAATGGACTGGGTATGCGTTTCGGACTCCCGGATGTCGCGGAGCCGCCGGTTGACCTTGGCCTTCTCCTCGCGGAGTTTCCGCAAACGATCTTCAAGTTCCGTGCGCTCTCGCCTGGCGCGGTCTTCGTTCCAATCCTCATTCTTGCGTAGGATACCGCCCACGCTGGATTCGAGCGAGCGGTGTTCCTCAAGTCCGCTGCCAAGCAGATTGATGCAGAGGGGACGCAACTCGGCGGGCACTAGCCCTTCAAGAACCTGAAGCGCGCGCGGCGTTTTTGCCGTGATGAGCGTTCGCTGTCCCGTGGCAAGGAGATGGCAAATCAGATTGGCGATGGTATGAGATTTTCCTGTGCCCGGCGGTCCTTGCACAAGTACGGCACTTGCCGCTCGAATCTTGTCCACAATGCGGCGTTGGTCATCGTTCGATGGTTTTGGGAAGAAAACCTTACCATCGAAAACAGCGTTAGCCTCGTCCGGTTCGCCGCTCGGTTCGCGGTCATCCTTCGGACAGATTTCTGAAAGGTCCGCGAATTCGCCGGGGATGGTTTCGCCATCTTCGATTTGCTTCTTGATCCGTGTCAAGATTTCGGTTAGTCCTTTGGCGGACCGCTTCCGTAGGATCAGGGCGGGAGCGTACTCCACGATGGGCTTTGCCGAAGCGCAATTGTTTTTCGCTTCAAGGCAGTCATCGTAATCCCCTTGCGCGTTGATCGAATGCACAAGAGCCTGAAGCACGCCTTCGACACAGTTTTTTTCCCACGGATCGTCTTCGGCTGCGACCAGCGACGCCCTTGCGGTTTCCTCCGCGTGTGCCGGATGCTCCGCGATGTCCAGCATGTCAAGTTCGGGGCGCAGCTTGGCGCCTTCGGTGTGGGGCCGGACGGTGAATTTCCCCAAACCGGCTTCAAACTCAAGGATGGCGTCGGCGACAATCAGATGACGCCGGACGCGTTGTCCGGTGGGTGTTTGCCATGTCAGCAAGCCCAAACCGACCACGAGTTCGTATTCCTCGCCAAGCCGAAGTTGTTCTTGATGGATGGCAAAGAGATCGGAATAGACCTTGTGGACTTTCTCCCACGTATTGTGCTCTTCCGTCCACGGCAACCATTTGTCTTTGACATACCTATCCCATTCGCGTTGGATCTCTGGATGATCCTCAATGCGTTCGGTGTAGCATGGGCTTCCAGCCCGTGATTCATGGGCGGGACGCCCATGCCACTCCGGGTCTTGCCGGGTGATCTCCGGGAGGAGTTTGGGCACGTCATTCTTGTTGCGGAGCGCCGACAGATTCACCCAATCTTCGCATCGATCCGGAACGGCGGGCAATTCCGGCTCGCGCCGATTCTGGACCCTCAGCCATATATCCGGCTCATGTTCCTCATCGCGGCCCCATGCCTGCGTGAAGCACTCCCGTTCATGGGGAATACTCGAAATCCAAAGCACCTTCTCGTAATCGGCAATGTCGCGGAACAGCTTCGAGCGCAGACTTGCCAGGCGAAGTAGATATTCGACCAGACGAACGGCTTTTTCCATTGGAATTCCACCACCCCTAACGATAGTTGGGCCGTGTGTCGCGCTAATTGTAACTTCAAAAGGTCTGCAGCCGCCAGGACAACGTACCCGAAGCCGCTTTCCATCCATGCGAGGTACGCGAAGTGACTGCCCACAACTTGGACATTTTACCTCGACCTTTTCAACCTCGTGTTCCAAAGCAATCGCGTTTTCCTGTAGCTTTAATCTGTCGTCAGGCCCAATGATTCGTGAAGTCTGGCTGGGGCGGGCATTGGCGAGAATCGTATCTTCGTCCCCCTTTCTGGTAATAGCCATTCCGCTGATTGAATCTCCGGATTCGAGCGGCAACACGAACTCGTGGTTATACTTGCATGTTCCTACCCATCCAGCATCCGTCTTGTGAGCCCACACTGCCGTTGATCTTTTGGCCTCACGTAAGCATGTAGGGCATTCAACGAGACATTTGTTCATTTCTCAATGTCCCCGCTTTGACATGCGCCGGCCGTCGCCCCGGCCTTTGACCTAATTCATCGACGCGACGTCAGCACGACTGCATCCGTCGTGTATTACGGAACGTTTCGCTAGTTCCGTGCGCGAAGACCAAAGCAGAGCTTTCCACGAGATCGTTCCCAAGTGGAATTTTGGGAACGAGGAAAATTGGGAACGAGGCAACCTGCTCGTAATCTGAAACGTCGCGGTCCAGCTTCGCGAGTAGAGCCAGGTGAAGCAGATATTCGACGAGACGAACGGCCCCTTCCATCGTGATATGGCTGCCCCTACGCTGAAACCCCGAACACAAGCGTTATAGTAATACAACTTTGCGGCGCCCGAGACAAGCGCGAGCGGGCGGTACGGCGGCGCCCGGTTGCGTGTGTGTCAGCAACGTCCGGTGTGGATTCGCCGCGGCGAACGGGCGCGAGAGGGAGAACGCGGCAGGGATGCCGCGTCTACGTTAGCTCCCGCCGTGCGGCGAACGGGCGGTATGTCATAAGACGCGCAGCGTGGATTGGCCGCGGCGAACGGGCGCCACAAATCACTGCGTTGAGACTAATGCCACCGGGTTGGTAGGGTGAATCAATCGTGTATGGGTTCGTTCGCGGTGGGTGTTGGCTTGGGAGGAGATTTGCCATGCGAGGTCGAGGCGGAGTTTTGGTTGGCGCGGTCTTGGCGGGGTTGGCCGCGTTTGCGGCTGCGGGACCGGCGGCCAAGTCCCTGTTCGATGGAAAGACGTTCACGGGGTGGGAAGGCAATCTGGACGTGTTCCGGATCGAAGACGGCGCGATCGTCGGCGGGTCGTTGAAGGAGCGCGTGGCGCGGAACGAGTTCCTTTGCACGACCGAGGAGTACGGTGATTTTGAACTGCGATTGAAATTCAAGCTTCTGGGGGAGGGCGCGAACGCGGGCGTGCAGTTTCGCACCAAACGAATCCCGGACCATCATGAAGTATCGGGGTATCAGGCGGACTTGGGGGAGGGGTATTGGGGTTGTCTGTACGACGAGTCCCGAAGGAACAAGGTCCTGGCCGCGCCCGACAAGGACGAGCTCGCCAAGGTGCTCAAGTTGAACGACTGGAACGAGTACGTCATCCGCGCGGAAGGCCGGCATATTCAACTCTGGATCAACGGATATAAGACGGTGGACTACACCGAAACGGACGAGGAGATTCCGCAGACCGGCATTATCGGGCTTCAGATTCACGGCGGCCCGCCCAGCGAGGCCTGGTACAAAGACATCACAATCCGGGAATTGGGGCCGTCGAAATAGGCATCCGCGAAGCGGTCTCTTCGCGCCGGCACGGCGTGTTCACGGCAGGGTCCATCGCGTCCTTTCAGTCCATACACGAAGGGGTTCCGGTGCGCCGCCGACGCGATCCCACGGAGCGCTCGTCCGTCCAATACGTAGTCACTGTCCATGGCGCCGATGCTTCGCGAATTCGAATCCGTCGTGATAGAGTATGCATCCGGGACGCGGGAATTGCCGCGGGTTGAACGAGGGGAGCCAAATCATGAGTCGACGGTTACTGTTCTATTTCACTCCCGCCACACTTGCCTTTGTGCTGTCGATCGGGGCAATGGCGGCGGATCTGCCAGGTACGGGGGCCGACACCGGCAAGACGGTCGTGTATCGCGACACGTGGGGAGTGCCGCACATCTACGCGCCGACGGTGGAGGCCGGTATGTATGCCATGGGATACGAGCAGGCGGCGGACCGGCCGGAGGAGCTTCTTAAGAATTTAGCGCGGGGAATCGGCGAGAGTGCGCGGTTTGAAGGCGAGGACGGCCTGCGCGGGGACAAGGTGGCCCACATGTGGGACTTGTACAACGCCTGCAAACGCGCCGCGGACCGGGTCGATCCCAAGGTGCGCAAGATTTTGCAATCGTTCGTGCATGGGATTAACGACTACTACGCCAAGCACCCGGAAAGCGTGCCGGGGTGGTGGGGAGACCGTAAGGTCGATGAATTCATGGTTATGGCCTTCGGCCGGCTCTTCCTGCAGAACTGGTCGTTCGACGATGGCTTTGCCGACATGAAGCGCGCCGGTATCGAACCGGGTACGGACGAATTCAAACGGGGTTCGAACCAGTGGTCCGTTTCGCCGCAGCGCAGCGCCGAGAAGGTGCCCATCTTGTACATCGATCCGCATCTGGGGTGGCTCGGCGTGACGCGGTTCTGGGAGTTCCGCATTCACGCCGGCGATTTGAAGGGAAGTGGGGTTTCCCTGCCCGGACAACCGTTCATCGGATTGGGCCACAACGAAAACGTAGCGTGGGCGATGACCACCGGCGGTCCCGACACCGCGGACGTTTACGAACTCACGCTGCAACCCGGCGATCGTACGAAGTACCTCTACGACGGAGAGTGGCGTTCGCTCACGTCGCGCGAGGTGACTCTGACGGTGAAGGACAGCGACCCCGTGACCTTGACGCTGTGGGAATCGCACCACGGCCCGATTGCGGCGTTTGCGAACGGCAAAGCCTACGCCGTGAAGTCGTCGTACGCCGATGCGGTTGAAGGCAACGAAGCATGGTACGAATTCAATTTCGCGAAGGACTATAAGGGGATCATGGCGGGACTGGCGACGTTGCAGGTCTTCCCGCAGAATGTCATGTGCGCGGATACGTCCGGCAACATCTACTACCAGCGCACAGGCCGCGTGCCCAAACGGCCCGAGGGGTATGATTGGTCTCGCCCGGTGGACGGTTCGACCTCGGAAACGGAATGGTTGGGGTTGCATTCGGCGGACGACCACCTGCAGGTCTTGAACCCGCCGCAAGGCTACATGCAGAACTGCAACATCCCGCCGGACGCGATGATTGTCGACAGTCCGTTCAGGCTGGAAAAGACATTGCCGTACTTGTTCGCCGATCTGAGTCATGGCGGCCGGCGGGACGGTTGGAACAACACGCGCGGCGCGCGCGCCCTCGAGTTGTTGAGCGCGGACGACAGCGTCACGGTCGAGGAGGCGTTGGCATACGCAGTCGACGCCAAACTGTACGGCGCGGACCGTTGGATCGCGGCGCTGAAAATGGCCGACGCGAAGTTCGGTCAGAGCGCGCGGGCGGACTCAGCGATCGCGGCCGCTTTAGCGGAGCTGCTCCAATGGGATTCCCAACTTCTGCCCGAGTCCAAAGGCGCGCTGAAGTACTATTACTGGCGCAAGCAACTTCTTGTGGACCACGGGCCCGAGAAGGTAGGACCGCTTGAGAGGCGGATCAACAATTTCCGTGCGCCGCTGGGCGTTCCCAATCCTCCGCTGGAGTTCAGCGACGAAGAACTTCAGGGCATGGTGAGTTCGTTCGCCAACGCCATGTCGAAGATGAAAGCGGACTGGGGAACGCTCGATACGTCGTACGGCGACATGTTCCGCGTAGGCCGCGACGGCAAGTCGTGGCCTTGCGGAGGCGGCGGCGACGGAGACGTGCAAATGACGACCCTGCGAAACGTCGGTTACGGTCGTGAACGCGACGACCATACAAGGTGGGGGCGAAGCGGACAAACCTCGACCCAGATCGTGGTCTTGAGCAAGCCGATCCGGAGTTGGACGTACGTCCCGCTCGGGCAAAGTGACGATCCGGCTTCCCCGCATTATGCCGACCAAGCCGAGAAACTTTTCAGCAAGGGTGTTCTCAAAGAAACGTGGTGGTTGCCGGAGCAACTAGCGGACCATATCGAGAGCCGCACGGTTGTCGAAAATGCAAAATAGCGAGGCAAAGTGGATTTGAGACGCTCCTATCCGTGAACCCGAAATCAGCGGGTGTCAGGCGCAGCTTGGCCTGCGAATCTGCATGATAGAACCCGGCGGCGGACAGATCGCGTGCGATCGTCCGCCGCCTTCCTATCCACCGGCCGTAAGCGGGGGACGAACGGCCCATCGCTACGAATCACGCTCCTTGCGCCGTACTCTCGCCTCAGTTCCTACGCACATCGCGGCAAGGTCGGGAATGTCGAACTCACGAAGCAATCCGAAGCAAAACAGCGGCTGAAGCTTTCGGTACTCCATCCGCTGCTCGATCAAATCCTTGAGCGTGGCCAGCGCCTCGTCAGTGATGAGTCGTACGAGTCCCTGCCGGTTGAGTCCCCCGTAGGCAAGCGCCACGACCCCCGTGTTCCACCCCTTCGAGTGAATTCCAATCAGGGTGCCCGCGAATTCCTGGCGGGCCCAATCGATGACCGAGCCCACCTGCGCGACTTGCTGCCCGAGTACGCGCTCCCCCGTTGCGTCAATCATCATTCCGTGCTGCCACGAATGGTCGGGATGGATGCGGCATTCGCCCGTCAGCAACAGATCGACGGCAATCACGCGCGCTCCGCTCTCGAGGTGGGCGGCGACCTCGCGGGCAAGCGATTCCTTGCCGTTGTCGGCAAACAACACCATTGTGATGTCCGGCCGGCCGGCCGCAGGTTCGATGACAACGGCGGGTACGGTCCACGCGCCGGCAACGAGCGCGAACCGTGTGGCGCGCACTCCCTCCGCCTCGCCCTGATCGAGTTGCACGGCGGCTGCCGCGACGGACTCCGGAATTCGCAGGACCCGTCGCAGCCGTTCCTTCGCGTCCTGTTGCCACCGCTCCAGTTCGATTGGATCGTCTTGAGGCGCGGCGCGCAGTGGAAGTCCCGACGCGAACGAGGACGCCAACGTGACGAACGTCGCGTTGTCCTCGGGAATCCCAACTGTCAACTCCGCGGGTGATTTGAGCTCGCCTTCGCAGGGCAAGTCCTCGTTGTTGGGGTCCAGCCCGAAGTGATGGTTGATGAATCGGTAGAATTGTTCCCGATTGTCACGCTCGTAGTTGTGCGTGCCGGGGTCGGTGTTCTCGTAGAACTCAAAAACGTGGGCCATTCCGTACAGCTCGTAAAACGGGACCACGGGGTCGTATACCGACGGCGGCATATGGTCGGATCGGAAGCAGCATTCGTCCTTGGCGTTATAAATCAGGAGGGCGGGACGCGGCGCGAGCATGGCCGTGTAGTGCCGATAGTCCGCGATGGTAAGCATGTCCATCGGGACCTGCTCGATGTCACCGATGTCAGAGGGGTGCTCGACTCGCGTGAGAAGAGAACTGTACCCCGCATTGGGGACGGACACCGCGACGCGCGTATCAAGCGCGCTCAGTACAATCGTTTGCCAGCCGCCGCCGGAGAGCCCCGTCATTGCGATGCGGTCCGCGTCCACGTTTTTGTGCGTCGCGAGGACGTCGAGACCGCGCTGCATGGCAAGGTAGAAAATGCTCAATCCGCTGACACCGCACACATCCAAATACACAAGCTTGTCGTGTCGATAGTCTTCGTGTCCGAGTTCGCCGAAACTGAGCCATTCCGGGTGCAGCGCGTATAGGCCGCGCTTGGCGAGGTTAATGCACCGGACTTGTTCGTACTCGATCGCCTTGCCCGGAGGGCCAACGTGCCCATTGACGTTTAAGACCGCGGGCGCCCGTTCGGTTACGCCAATCGGTTCGTAGAGAAGCGCCGGAATCCACAGGCCCGGCGCCGCTTCATACCGTAGCTTGCGTAAGACGTATCCCTTGCCCGTCTCGATGGTCTCCGTCCAAACCACTTGAACCGGCCCGCGGCGCCATGCATCCGGCACGCCGCGGAAGACAAGTCCGTTCAAAGCGCGCCTGCGAAGCCGTGCGCTTTGCCGTTCCCATTGCTCAGCCGTCTCGGGCAACTCGAGTCCGGGCACCCGGGCCGACAAAAATGACGCCCACTCGCCGGCGGCGACCCCCTGTGTCAGTACGGGCTGTTTGAGCCAAGGCGTGACGGCATCCGTCAATTGGGCGAAGGTAAAGGTGTTACATGTAATATATATCAATAGTACTATCGAACACGCTCGCATGTCGCTCTCCTTCCGTCTGGGGCTTGTACTATACCGGATCGCAGCCATGCCGGGGGAAGAGTGTCCCCGTCTGCTGTGCGGGCGTGACGTGGCGCCGGTCCCCGGCAAGGGCCCCCAAAGAGTCCGGAAACCGGCGGAAGTCGACCCAATCTGTGGAAGTCATTGTATTCCCGGGGGCTTCCGATACAACCCCTTGTGTTTTAGAAGGAAAGCTGGTAACATACCGCAATGACTTTGGTATTGTGTGACAGGTAAGTGGACGCGACTGTCAGTCGCGAGGTTTGGGCAAGCTCTTCCGCACGAGCGGGCAGGGGGTGGGAAAAAGTAGAAATAGTCGGTGGCGAAGGTAAGGCTTGAACGAGTTTGACCATAGGAAGTAGGATAGTGGCGTTCAGCGTGCTGAACGCTGAAAAGTAGGGTGCAATAAAGGAGGAAACGCACATGTCAGTTCGTCGTCTCGCATCACTGGCCCTGTTGGCCGGGGTAGCCCTGCCGCTCGTGGTGGGCTGCCAATTCCTTGTGTACAAGATTTGTGTGAAGAATGATACGCCGTTCTACCTTGATGAGTTGGCGATCAAGCAGAGCGGGGATCCGACCTACCCGCCCAGCGCGCTCAACCCCGTCGCCCCAGGCGGGAACGGCACGGTGAAGGGTGTCAGGGCCGGTTCGTATGACGTCCGCGCGGAGTTTGACGTTGCGAAGGCTGATGTTTCCGTCTGCAGCGACGTCGTCGTGATCGAGGGTCTGGAGATCGAGAACACCAACGTGTGCATCACCTACGGTCTCCTCGAGCAGGAAGGCTGCGACGAGATTTACGCCGAGATCGATTACGTCATCTAAATTCGGTTCCGGTTTCTGAACAGAGCGATAAGGCGGAGGGAACGCCCGTGAGGGGTGTACCCTCCGTTTCTTCATGCCGCGCGAGGCGGGCCGGCGGTTGCAGGGATGAAACGCCTTAACTACTATAACGCGCGTGTGAACGTATGAGCACGAGAGCAACTATAGCGCCGGTCCGGGCCCTGCCCGAGAACGTAGCGAACAAGATCGCCGCTGGAGAAGTTGTCGAACGGCCGGCCTCCGTCGTGAAGGAATTGCTCGAAAACGCGCTTGACGCGCAAGCCACCCGAATTCAGGTGCGGCTGGTGGCCGCGGGGCGGCGCACCATCGAGGTGACGGACAACGGTCACGGCATGTCCGAGCAGGACGCCGTTCTCTCGATTGAGCGTCACACCACCTCCAAGATTCGCAAGTCCGACGATCTCGACAATATTGTGACGTTTGGGTTTCGCGGCGAGGCGCTTGCGAGCATCGCCGCCGTGTCCAGATTCGAATTGATCACTCGCCGCGAACGGGACCCGTCCGCCACGCGCATTCGAGTGGACGGAGGGGTCCTTCGCGATATCGAGCAGGTGGCAGCTCCGGTCGGCACGCGAGTGAAAGTCAATCATCTCTACTTCAATACGCCGGTCCGCGCGAAGTTTCTGAAAGGCGTGACGACGGAATTGAGCCAGTGCATTGACACGGTCCAACGGCATTGTCTGGCGCAATCGGGTGTCGCCTTTCAATTGTTCCATAACGAGAAGTCCCTGCTTGACGTTCCAGAAAGCGCCTCACTGCGCGAGCGGGTGGCGCTTATCTGGGGGCTCACGTTTCTAAGGGATCTCGTCGAACTCGACGGCGAACAGGCGGGGTTTTACTTTACGGGACTGATCGGCACCCCCTCGCTGACCCGTTCCCAGCGGTCTCATCAATACTTTTTCATGAACCGGCGTCCGATCATCAATCGGTCGCTTCAATTCGGGTTTGAAGACGGGTACCGCTCGCTGGTGACGGTGGGGCGACATCCCGTCGGAATCGTATTAATCGAGACCCACCCCCGCTTCGTCGATGTGAATATTCACCCCGCCAAACGTGAAGTCCGCTTTCGGGACGAACGGGCCGCGCGGGACGCGGTGCGGGATGTTGTGCGCGGATGCCTAGCGGACTTGCGCGAGCCGCCTCGTTACACCATGTCCGCCGCGGTCAACGCCGATGCGGCCGCTCCGGCACGCGCGCCGGAATGGATGACCCCGCGCCCCGAGCCCGCCCTGGGCGCGAACCAAGCGATCGAGGACACGCCGGACGAGGACGTTCAGGTTATCGAAGTCCGAGCCGGCGAACCTTCGACCGCCGCCGTCGGGGCGAAGGGTCCCGTGCAGACGGAGTTTGAAGGAGCGGCGGCGGAGGGGAAGGTCGAGCCGTCGCCGGTCTATCGTCCCGTTGGGCGGCTTCCGGACGCCCCGATGCAGCTCTTTGACACGTACCTCCTCATTCCCGAAGACGACCGGCTGCTGATTATCGATCAGCACGCACTGCACGAGCGTCTTCGATACGACAGTCTGGTCGCGGACCTCGAGGACAATGATTACCAGTCGCAGCAGTTGGCGGTGCCCGTACTGGTCGAGGTCCCGCCATCACACGTCAAACTGCTGGAGACCAACCTCGACTTGTTCTCGCGGCTTGGTATTGAAATCGAGTCCTTTGGTGGCGCCACGTTTCAGGTGACGGCGATCTGTCCTTTGTACGAGGAATCCAAGATTCCCGATGCCATTTACCGGGTGCTCGACCACCTGGCACAGGGCGACCTCTTCAATCGCGAGGAGTTTGTCGCGGATGTACTGCGCCTGACGGTCGAGGCATGCAGGGGATCGGTGAAGGCCGGTGATCGATTGACCGCACAGGAACGCCGGGAACTGATCGAAGGATTTCAGCGTTTGCGGCCTCCCTACACCTGCCCGCACGGGCGGCCCATTATCACGGAATTGACACTGGTCCAGATGGAGAAGAGCTTCCGGAGACGTCAGTGATCTCGGTTTTAGCGGTGGTGGGTCCCACGGCATCCGGCAAGACCGCCATTGGCATCGAACTCGCCGAGCGCTTGCGCACCGAGATTATCTCCGCGGACTCGATGCAGGTGTATCGGGGCATGGATATTGGGACCGCTGCCCCGACGCCTGAGGAGCGGGCGCGGGTAAAGCACCACTTCACTGGGTTTCTCGAACCGGGTCAGACCTTCTCGGCGGGGCAGTTCGAACGTGAGGCGCGACGAATCGTCGGGACGCTGAACGAACAGGGCAAACCGGCGGTGGTAGTCGGGGGGTCAGGCCTCTACATACGCGCACTGATCGACGGACTATTCGAGGGTCCCGGCCGGGACGATGCCATTCGCGCGCGGCTGCACGAGGAAGCGCAGCGAGTTGGAGTGCCGGTCCTTTTTGGGCGTCTGTGCGAAGCGGATCCGGAGTACGCGTCAAGGATCCATCCAGGAGATTTTCGCCGGATTGTCCGCGCCTTGGAAGTACGCGAACTGACCGGCATTCCGCTGTCCGAACATTTCAGGATTCAGAAGGGCGCCGGCAGCGCACTGGCGGCCGTCCAGATCATGCCCGACTGGGCGCGGGGGCGATTATATGAACGAATCAACCGGCGGGTGGACCGCATGATTGAGTCAGGGTTCATCGAGGAGGTCAAGGCGCTGCTCGATGCCGGATTCGAAGGGCCCCTTCTGCAGTTGCGTTCTCTGGGCTACCGAGAATTCATTGCGCACCTTCGGGGAGCCCTGACCCTGGAGCAGGCGGTCGACGCCATGAAGATGAACACCCGTCGATTCGCCAAGCGTCAACTCACGTGGTTCGGCGGGGACAAACGCATCCACCGGATCGCGCTTTCCGAGAAATTCGATCCGCGCACCATTGCCGAGCAGGTCTTAACGCTTCTCTGAAGATGCGAACACTTCAGTTTCGGAGACAACGTAATCGAGCGCAACGTCATGCGGTTCGACGGGAAGTACCGGGATGATCTGAAAGTCGTAACAAAGTCCGATGGATATGCCCGGGAAATCCTTTAGAAACCGATCGAAGTAACCGCGTCCGTATCCCAAGCGATGACGCCCGGAGGTAAATGCCAGTCCCGGCACAAGCACCACGGTCGAAGGCGTAGCGGCCGGGGCCGGATTGGAGTCCGGGGGCGGTTCCGATATGCCATAGGCGCCGGGAACCAACTCCGTGAGTTGTGCGATGATTCGCCACACAAGCAGACCGCCGGGAAGCACGGCGGGGCACGCAACGAGTTGGTGCCGTGCGAGCGCCGGCTCGATCAGGGCGCGCGTGTCCACTTCGCCTGGCTTGGATGAAACGTAAGTCCACAGGGAGTCTGCACGACGATAGGCGTTCAATCGACACAGGAGTTGATGAATGGCACGGCTTCGTTCCTCCACCTCGGCGATTGACAACGCCTGCCGCTTTGCCAGCATGCCGCGACGGATGCCCGCCTTGGATAGGTCCCTTATCACGCCCGGCTTTTCCATCTCGTCGCGTTAGGCGGCTTTACGCTACCGCCATGCAGAATCTTCCTGTACGCGGAATGAATTGCACGATACGCAAGTCCACGCATGGCCGAAAGATAGCATTTCAATCCTTGCCGGCGGCTCTAAGGCTTCCGCGCGATCGGCCATAATTTACACGGTTACAGGGCTTTCCGTGGAACGGGGGATGGCGCGGCCGGACTTCGGACGGCGACAACTCCTTTTTGGCACATCCTTTGCTCCTCTCCTGCCGCCTGTCCCATAGCAGGCAATTCGTGAGTGGTTGGCCCGGCGTCGGCTGCGCTCCCCTTAAGCGTTGCCGAGATCATCCCTTGAACGCCAGAAGCCGGGTCACCGAATAGAGCGCCAGAGGGCGTTGGAATAGACCGTTCGGCACAGGGAAGCAGCGATGATACAGGGGTTATACGCCGCGGCGACGGGCATGATCGCGCTCGAAGACCGGCAAGCCGTCATCGCCAATAACATTGCAAACGCGTCCACTGCTGGATACAAGCGGCAGAACGCGATTCAGGAAGGTTTTAACGAAGTTTTTCTTGGCAAGCTGGCCACACCGCAGCGATTGAATGTTGAACGCGGACCCGGGGGGGGGCTTAAGCTGATCCACACGTATACCGACCTTGCCGCCGGCCCGGTCGCGGTCACCGGCAATCCCTTGAACGTGGCGTTGCAGGGCCCTGGCTACCTGGCGGTGGAAACGCCGCGCGGCGAGCGTTTCACCCGGAGCGGCGTGTTCACCGTCGATGCCGATGGGCAGCTCGCAACGCCGGAAGGTTATAAAGTGCTCGATTCAGGCGGATCGCCGATCGATGTTTCCGGCGGTGCGGTGACATTCGACGCGCTCGGTTTCATTTACGTCAACAATCAGAACGCCGGGCAGCTCCGACTTCTTGAATTTGCCGATCCGCACTATCTCGAGCGCGAAGGACATAACCTTTTCGCGCTGGCGGAGGGGGCGGCCGATACCGCGTTGCCGGCCGAGCAAACGACCGTCATTCCCGGGGCGGTCGAAGGCTCGAACGTTCAACTGCCCTTCGAAATGGCGCAGATGATGTGGGGTATGCGCGCGTACAACGCGAATCAAAAAGTGATCAATTCCGTGGATGAAACCGTGGGCCGGCTCATCAACGACGTCGGCGCGCCGGCCTAGTCGGGAGCACTCGATATGATACGGGCCCTTTTTACCGCCGCGACGGGGATGATTGGTCAACAGACCAATATCGACGCCATTGCGCATAACCTGGCGAATGTGAATACCACCGGATTCAAAAAGAGCCGGGTAAACTTTCAAGACTTGCTCTATGAAACGGTAAAAGGGGCGGGCGCCGAAACCGCCGCGGGGCAGATTACCCCGGAGGGGATTCAGATTGGCCACGGCGTAAAGCCGACTTCGGTGGCGAAGATTTTCACGCAGGGCAACCTGATTCAGACCGGTAATCCGCTGGACATGGCGATCGAGGGCGACGGGTTCTTTCAGGTTGAACTTCCGGACGGCACAATCGGCTATACGAGGGACGGCAGTTTTCGCACCGATCGAGACGGAAATCTGGTAACGGTGGATGGATTCCCGCTTGAACCCGCCATAACCATTCCGACCGACTTCATCGAGGTGACCATCGGCAGCGACGGAATCGTGTCGGTCACCGTGCCCGGATCGCCTACGCCTCAAACCTTCGGCCCGATCCAGCTTGTGCGTTTCGTGAATCCCGCCGGTTTGGACGCAGGCATTGGCAAGAACATCCTGCTGGAGACCGAGGCCTCGGGCCCGCCCGTTCCCGGCAATCCGGGCGAGGACGGCATCGGATTCTTGACGGGCGGATTCCTCGAAAACTCGAACGTGCAGGTGGTCGAAGAGATCTTGAACCTCATCATCGCGCAGCGCGCGTATGAAGCGAGTTCAAAAGTGATTCAGACCTCGGACGAGATGCTGCAGGTCGCAAACAACGTTCGCCGATAAGGAAGTGAGCAACGAGAGATGAACCGCGCCGCTGCAACCGTCATGCGATGGCTGATCACGACCGCACTGACCGCGCTGCTCATTGGCGTCGCGGCCTACGCCGACACGGTCATGTTGAAGACGGAGGCGTTCGTCAAGGGTCCGAAGGTATTGCTTGGCGATATCGCCGATATTCAGGGAGAAAACGCGGAAGCGCTCGCCACCATCGAGATCGGTGGAGCGCCGTCTCCGGGAGGTTCGAAACGAATCGACGCCGGTTTGCTGCGTATGCGTTTGAACACGGCGGGAATTGAAGCGAGCGACGTTGAGTTGAAAGGCGCTTCGAGCGTGTTGACCAGAACGCTTGCCCTGGACGTGTCGAAAGACGTGCTCGTTGACGACCTGCGCGCATTCATCGAAACTCAAATGCCGTGGGACCCGGCTGACACAACCATCGACATACTCGCTGCGCCGAAGGCGGCCGTCGTGCCGGACGGCAATCTGGCGATTCGATGGATGCCCAACCCCCAATACCGGTGGGTTGGGCCGGGCGCATTTCGGGGCGAACTGCTCGTGGACGGGCAAGTGAAAGAAACGTTTATGGTGCGCGCCAATGTCGAGTCCTACGCCGATGTGCTCACGGCGGCGAGCGACATCCCGCGAGGCCAATCCATTCGTGCGTCCGATCTCCGGTTCGAGAAGCGCGCCATGTCGCAAATCAAGGGCGACGCCGTCCAAGACCTCGACCGAGCGGTCGGAATGGTCGCGAGAAGCGGGATCTTTCGCGGCGAAGTGTTGACGAGCGGCCACCTCGCGCCCAAGCAGATTATCAAGCGAAACCAGACCGTCGCCGTAGAATCGAGGGCCGGCGGGCTGGTCGTGCGCGGACGCGCCCGCGCGAGGGATAACGGTTGCGCCGGGGACGTGATCACCTGCCTCAACATCGAGTCGAAGCAAACCTTCCAGGGCGTCGTTCGCGCGGACGGCGTTGTGGTCGTGCAGTAGTGGGGACCGCCATGAGAAGAATTCTGGTTGCGATGATGTGCTGGGCGGGGGTGTGCGCGGGCGCGGATTCCCTCTTTACGCAACAGGTCGCGGACAATGGCACGCTGGTGTCTCTCAAGAAGAGAAAATTTCAGCCCGGCGATCTGATAACCGTAACCGTGCGCGAAAGCATACAAGCCCTCACCGATTCGTACACAAACACGAAAAAGCAGTCGGAAATCGAAACGGAGGCCGATGAAGGCGACAATGGATTTCTGGTCACTCCAAAACCGGACGGGCTCGGAATCCTTGACCCCGGCAAATTGCCGAACTGGAACATTGAAACGAATAATCAACAGCGCACAACCGGAAAAACTCAGCGAAAGAACACGTTGACCACCACGATTACGTGCACCGTCATCCGAGTATTTGAAAACGGCAACATCGAGATTGACGGGGAGAAAAACGTTTCGGTGAACCGGGAGGACTCGCGGATTTACCTGCACGGCATGGTGCGGTCGCGCGATGTATCACCAACCGGCGTCGTGGATTCGACGCGATTGGCTAACGCGACCATCGAGTTGAGAGGTCGTGGGCCGTTGTGGAACAACCAGCGGCGGGGCCTGTTGACGCGCTTGCTCGATTGGGTTTCGCCATACTGAGGCGGAGACGAATGCAGATGGGAAACTACGCCGGTCGAAAACACCATGCCGGCAAGGGCGCCCGATTTCTTGCCGCCCTTGCCTTGTGCGTGCTGGCACCCGCTTCAGCGTTTGCCGTCCGCATCAAGGACCTGTGCGAGATCCAGGGTGCCCGCGGCAACCCACTCAAGGGCATCGGGCTTGTCGTTGGGCTGGCAGGCACCGGCGACTCGAACTTGGACGCGGTGCAACGTCAGCTCCAGTTGTTGGAACGCATGAACATCGAGGTCGAAAAGCTGCGCGACCTCGTGTCGGAGAACACGGCGGTGGTCCTCGTCGACGCGACCCTGCCGGCCTTCGCAAAAGAAGGCACCCGGATCGATGTGCGCGTCAGTTCACTGGGCGACTGCGAAAGCCTGGAGGGCGGCGTGTTGACTGAAACCTTTCTGTATGGGCCGGGTCCTGCGGACGGGACAGTCTATGCCATCGCACAGGGGCCGGTATCGACCGGAGGATTCAATGTGTCCGGCGGCGGCGGGGGAGGATCGGCGGCCGTTCGCAAGAACCACGTCACCGCGGGGCGAATTCCGATGGGCGCGTATGTCGAGCGCGAAGTGCCGTCGACGATTACCGACGGTCAGCGCGTCACACTGCTGTTGAAACGCGGCGATTTCAACACGGCGGAAAACATTCGCAAGGCGATCAACGAACGGTACGGTGGAAACGCCGCGTCCGCGCTAAGTGCGAGCACGATTAACGTGCTCATACCCGTTGACAGGCGCTCGGAGTTGATCGCATTCATCGCGGAACTTCAGGAGATTGAAGTCCAGGCAGACTTGCCGGCGCGCGTAGTGATCAACGAACGCACGGGCACGCTAGTGGTCGGAGGCGACGTCCTCATCAAGCCCTGTCAGGTCGCCCACGGCAATCTGAGCATTGAAATTGCGCGCACGCCGATAGTCAGCCAGCCTTTGCCGTTTTCCGAGGGCCGGACCGTGGAAACGTCAGCGACGGACCTGACGGCGGTTGAGGACACGGGGTACCTTATGCCGGTCGAAGGCACGTCGGCGGCGGCGATCGCGAATGCTCTCAACAACCTGAAGGTAACGCCGCGAGACATGATCGCCATTTTTCAGGCGCTCCGAGAGGCGGGCGCGCTTGATGCCGACTTGGAGATCATGTAGTGCTTTACGTCAACCCCCTCGATGCGTCGTACACGTCCGCGATATCCGGCGGGGTGGGCACCAGCGCCCGCGAGCAAACCGCCTTTAAGGAGCTTGAACGGGTCTTCGTCTACATGCTTCTGGAGGAGATGTCCAAGAGCGTGCCCAAGGGAGGGCTGTTTGGGAACGGCCCGGAATCAAAGTACTTTGGCGAGATGCTGAACGACGCGTTCGCGGGCGAGGTCGCGAAGAGCGGCCAGTTTGGCATTGCCCGGATGATGGAAGCGCAGTTCCGAACCCAGGGCACGCCGCGCCGTGCGCAGGCCGACCACATGCCGGAGGGGAAAAACCCGATCCATCCGCTCAAGTCCGCGCCTCCGTCTGCCGATAAAGAGTAGTGGCTGGCGGAGGGAACTACCTTGAACGAGGAACTTCAGCGCCTGTGCGAGCAACTCGAAGACGAGATTGAACGGCAGGAAAACGTCCAGGCGGTGTGCCGTGCTCAACAGGAGGCGGTCCTTTCCCGCGACCTGCCCCTGATGGAGGCGCGAACGGAGGCGCTTGGGATTCTGTTGCGGGAATGCGCGCAGTCGCAGCAGGAGCGGTTCAGCCTCGTCCGCGCGCTGTCGAGCCACTACGAAATCGCCGCTTCCCGCTGCGCTCTGAGCGATCTGATTGACGCTGCGCCCGATCCCTGGAAGTCCCGCCTGAGGGGCCTGCAAGTGCGCCTGCGCGCCGTAGTGGCTGAGACCCGGCGCGCCGTGCGGTCGAACGCCCGCGCAATTCGGCATTCGCTGGGCGTAACGGAACGGCTCCTTGATCTCATGACGTTGTCGGCGGCCGACCAGGCAAGGTCTTACGACGAACGGGGCGACGGACCCGCGCGCCGGGGCCAACTGCCCGCTCTGATCGATCAGAAAGGCTAATTATGGGCACAACGCGCATTACGCAAGGCATTCTGGTCCAGCGGGCGCTGATAAACCTGCAAAGGCAGAGCGTCCGGATCCTCGACCTCCAAACCCAGCTCGCCTCGGGACAGCGCGTGAACGCGCCTTCCGACGATCCGGTGGATGCGCGGCGCGCGATGAACGCCCGCGCCATAATCGCGGAAAACGAGCAGTACCTGCGGAACATCTCATCGACGGGACCGCGACTCGAGGAAACGGTTACTTCGCTGCAAACGGTAAGCGATCGAATCCTGCGGTTGCGCGAGCTTACGCTGAAGGGTGCAAACGGCACCAACGATCAGAATACGCTCAATATCATTGCGCAAGAAGTCAATCAGATTCTGGAAGGGTTGGTCAATACGGCCAATCACCAAACCAACGGCGCATACATCTTCGCGGGGACGCGCACGCGGACTCCCGCGTACAGTGTGACGCGCGATGTGAACGGGAATATCACGGCGGTAACGTATGACGGAAACAACGAGGATATTCAAGTCCAGATTGGGGACAATACACGGCTTGTCGTCAACGAGAAAGGCTCCGAGGTTTTTCAAGGTGCACAGGATTTGTTCCAGACCGTCATCGATATCCGCGACAACCTTCTGGCGGGAGACCAAAACAGTCTCCAGAACGCCCGCCTCACCGAACTCGAGGCCTTGCGACAGCAGATGGGCCAAGGCATTGCCCGCGTCGGTGCAATTCAGAATCGATTTTCGGCATCCGAGGCCGAACTTGAGGACTTTCAGGTACAGCTTAAGTCGGTATTGTCCGACGCCATTGACGCCGATTTCGCCGACGTAATCATCAACCTGAACGCCCAGAGCAACGCATTTCAGGCGGCGCTGAATGCCGCGAGCCGGGTCATTCAACCCAGCCTGCTCGACTTCATCCGGTAGCCCGCATTTCTCACCAGTCGCTCCCGATGACGGGAGCGACTGGTGAGAAATGCTCAGGAGATAGCATAGAAGTCAATCGGGTGAGGATTTTTCACA
>BTUX01000046.1:0-21740 GCA_045863315.1 Candidatus Hydrogenedentota bacterium
GATAGGGAAAACGGGCGGTCGGTGTGAAAAATCCTCACCCGATTGACTTTTATGCTATCTCCTGAGCATTTCTCACCAGTCGCTCCCGTCATCGGGAGCGACTGGTGAGAAATGCGGGTTGGGAGCACCGGCATCGCCTTGGTCGCGGCTCGTCTCTTCAACGAACCAACTGGGTGCAAGAATGAAACGAAAGAATACCACTCGGCGTGAGTTTCTCGCGGGCGTCGCGGCTACCGGGACCGTCGGCGCGTTATCGGGTTGTGTAACGACGGGGCAGCCGGCGGATTTGTCGGCGGCGGCCCCCGGCGTTATGGCTAAAGCCGTACCCGCGCGGCGCGTGCTGGGCGCAAACGATCGAATCCAATGCGGCTTCATCGGAATCGGAAGCCGGGGGACATCGCTTCTGGCCAGCGTGCTTCATCGCAAGGACGTCGACGTAGCAGCGGTGTGCGACATTCACGATATTCATCTCGCCCAAGCACTCGAGATGACGCGGGCGAACAATCCCGAGGTTCGATCCTACATTCGGTTTGAGGACCTTCTCGAAAAAGAGAAGCTGGACTGCATTGTCACCGCGACGCCGGACCATATCCACGCGCCGGTGATTCTGGGCGCGTTCGATTGCGGGATGGACGTGTACACGGAGAAACCGATGACGCTGACGTGGCAGTCGGCGCAGGCGATTCGCGATCGCGCGCGCGAAACGGGGGCGGTCGTGCAAGTCGGCACGCAATTGCGCAGTATGTCCATGTACCAGAAAGCGCGCGAAGTATATCAGTCGGGCGGTCTCGGTAAACTCGTTGCCGTGCAAGTCATGCGCAACTCGGGCCGCGGCGGCTACCGGCACCGGCTGACGACCGTGGAACAGTCCAGCGTGCACTGGGACCTGTTCCTGCGCGATACCAAGCCGTACCCGTTCGATCCGCAGCGGTTCTTGAACTGGCGCCGCTACGTCGAATACTCGAACGGCGCGGCCGGCGACCTGATGATGCACCATCTCGATATCTTCCACTTCATCACCGGTTGCGGCATGCCCGAGCGCGTCATGTCGGTGGGCGGGCTCTACGCGCTGAACGACGGGCGCACCTGCCCGGACACAATCGGCGTGTTGCTCGAGTACCCCGAGAAGTTTCAGTTCAATTACACGACCACCTACGTCAGCGGACGATTTGGACTCCTCGAACGCTACATGGGCACCGAAGGGGCCTTGGAAATCCGCGACATGTCGGATATGACCGTGTACAGCGGCGATAGACAAGAGCTCGTGAAATCCCCGGGCGTGTTCAACGAACCGCACCTGGATGACTTCTTTGCCTGCATGCGATCGCGCAAACCTACGATTGCGCCTGTCGAAGCCGGTTGCCAAGGGTCCATCTGTTGCCACATGGCGGTTCTTTCCGAGCAGACCGGCGAATCGATCAAGTGGGACGCGGCGAACCAGCGAGTGGTGTAGGCCAGGCAGGGTCGGACCAGGTCAGCTTGCCGTGCCGCAGTTCCGCGGTGCGTGTCGTGAGACGGCCCAGGAACGCGCGGTCATGGGCGATTACTACCATCGCCTGGGTACGTTCCCCGAGAATCGATTCGACGCGTTCAGAATGATCTTGGTCCAATCCGGCCAACGGCTCATCCAGCAACAGGACGTCGGGTTCCATGGCCAGTACGGTGGCGAGTGCCACCAGTCGTTTCTCCCCCCCGCTTAATTTGTACGTGATGCGATTCTCGAAGCCATCCAACCCGACCATGCGGAGTGTACGGCGCACGATCGCGTCGGCCTCCGCCCGGGTCTTGCCTAGATTCAGCGGGCCGAACGCGACGTCCTCGGCGACGGTAGGGCAAAACAGCTGATCGTCGGAGTCTTGAAAAAGAAGCCCGATACGTCGACGAACTTCGATGAAATCCGCTTCGCAGGATCGCGCTTCGTTGAAACAGCGGATGGTTCCCTCGGTCGGTACGAGCAGGCCGACGATGATTTGCAGCAGTGTGGATTTTCCGCTGCCGTTCGCTCCTGCCAGCCCGATCCGTTCGCCGGGCGCCAGTTCAAAATCCAATGCGCTCAGCACGGGCCTGCCCGGATCGTAGGCGAACGTCACACCGCGCAGTTCAAGCAGCGCCTGCGTCATGTGAACTGCGCTACCGCCAAACCGGACACGACCACCGAAACGATGCCGCCGAACACGACATCGCGCCAGCCAAACGATGTCGCGGCGGCGAGGGGAACGCGGCCTGAATACCCCCGGCACTTCATCGCCCCGAGGATGCGCTCGGACCGTTCAAACCCGCGCACAAGCAGCAAGCCGACAAGTTGACCGAGACTTCGCAGGGTGTGCCAATCGGGTTTCGGCGCAAAACACCTTGCCGTCATCGCACGGCGTAGCCGGACGTACTCCTCACGCAACACGGCCGTGTACCGCACCGTAAACAGCAGCAACGTCGCCAATTGGGCCGGCATTCGCAGACCGTTCAACGCGCGGCCCACTTCGACGGCTTCCATTGTTGCGACCAGAGCGGTTAGGACAAGGACAATCGCGTTTGCGCGAACGACGATCCCCGCGGCCAGCGCCGCGCCTTCGCGGGAAAACGGCAGCATTCCGATGTGGAACCACGGCGTACCCGGCGTGGACAAGGGCAACGCGACGACAACCGGGATGAAAAAAAGGTTGGCGTGCGCCAGGCGCTTTGCGGTCGGCCCCGCCGGCAGGCGCGCTGCCAATGCAAGGCCTAGCGCGGCAATCAGGCTCCACACCTGCGCGAGCGGCGCGTCACACGCGGCCACTGCAATCGAATATGCGAGAGCGGCAAGCAGCCGCGTGCGCCCGTCCAATCTGTGCAGCCACGAACCGGTCCGGGTTAAAGACTCCGAAAACACGTGTTCAACCCCGCGCGCGAGGTCGCCGCAACAGGACCCACAAGCCCGCGATGCCGACGATATATCCGATGCCGGCGACGATGTCGCGCGTGCGTGTTTTTCGTTCTAACTGAGCGAGTTGTTCCTGAAGGGGCTGGACGGCATCCCGCACGGCGGCGCGAATTCCGTCTTCATGCGCGCCGGGCAAGGGTGCTGCATCGTCGTGAGAATCGTGATGGCGATCGGATTGGACAACCAACTCGGCGCGATGCCCGTCCACGGTTTCGGCGATCAGGCGGTGCCATGGCGCATCGCCGACGTCGAATGTGAATTGACCCGAATCATCGGACAAGGCGGTCGATATTTCGCCGCCTGCACTGTCGGTCAGTCGAACTTGGACATGTTTGGCCGGCGTATCGGATAAGTACACGCGACCCTTGATCACGTGATCTTCTGAAGTGGCGAAGAGTTCCAAGTCATGCGCTGCGGAGCGCGGCGCGACGATGAGCACCGCGACCATCACCGAAGCAGCGCTTGTGAACCGGCACGCGCTACGCAAGGGGCGGCTCCGCAATCGGTCGCGCCGTCCTGTTCAGCGAAAAGGTTTCCGGCCGTACCTTGTGTAGGAATGCGGCGGCGCTGGCCGTGACCAGCGCTTCAATCAGGACGACCGGCAAGTGCCCCGCGAACACAATGACCGCGACCCCGGCAAACCCGCGGTCCCTGGTAAGCAGGCTTCCGCACAGCAACAGGCACGACAGCAGCACCGACAGCCCGCCCGCCGCCGCTCCCGCGGCCAGCACGCGCCGATTCGACGCAGATTCGAGATGGTGGCGGAACAGGTAAAAGCACGCCACCGCCGGCGCCGCCATGATGACCGTATTGATTCCCAGCGTCGTGAGGCCGCCGTAGCCGAAGAAAAGGGCTTGCAGGGTCAACGCGATGAGTATGGCGGGAAACGCGGCCCAGCCGAGAATCAGCCCCATCAGGCCGCTAAGGACCAAATGTTCCGGAACAGGTCCGACAGGGACATGTATGAGGGACGCGACAAAGAAGGCGGAAGACATGACCGCGACGCGGACCGTGCGGTCGTCATCCATGCCTCGCAATCCCACGGCGGTACCGAGTGCCGACGCGCCGGCCCCGGCGATTAAGACGGGTAAAGGCAGGATGCCTTCCGCTACATGCATGGTGGATAAGCTCCATCGTTCGTTGCGGAATCGGCGCCGGTGCATGCGGCCCCGCCCGGTATTACGATTCAATGAATCGTAATACAACCGCATGGCCGAGCGCAAGGTCCCGCCTGTGTCCCCACCACGCCCCATACGTGCACACCGCGGCCCCGTCCGTTTGACTGACGCCCGCGGCGTCCTTATAATTGGCATTTCCATTGGATGCTATGAGCGGCCGGAGAGGGCCGTCGCATCCGACGACGCGGCAGAAACCCATGCGTGACGTTCAACATCAGGCGCCCGCACCCTATCTATCCGTCGCGCCCCCGCCGGCGCGGCCGACCATTCGTACGTGCATGAACATACTCCGCGGAGGCCGCCGCGGTGGCTAGGTTTTATCCCGAGCAGTCGCGCACCTTTAGCGAATACCTGCTAATCCCGAATAAGACGACGAAGGACTGCGTCCCATCGAACGTCGACCTCAGCACTCCTTTGTTCAAGCATCGACCGGGCGAACCGGTGCTGGGCCTTAACATTCCGTTTGCGTCGGCCATCATGCAGGCGGTCTCTGACCACAATATGGCAATCGCGTTGGCGCGGTGCGGCGGCATCTCGTTTATCTACTGTTCGCAGCCGATCGAATCGCAGGCCGAGATGGTGCGCAAGGTCAAGAAGTTCAAGGCGGGTTTCGTCACGAGCGACACCAATCTGCGCCCGGACCAGACGCTGGGCGACGTCGTCGCCGCGATGGAGCGCACGGGCCATTCCACGATTCCCATCACGGAAGACGGTTCTCCCACGGGCAAGCTTCTGGGTATCCTTACCAGCCGGGATTATCGGGTGCACAAGGCGGGTTTGGATGCGCGAATCAGCAAGTTCATGACGCCGTTCTCGAAACTGGTCTATGCGCGCGAAGGCATATCGCTCAGCGAAGCCAACGAGATGATTTGGGACCACAAGCTCAACTGCCTGCCCATCGTCAACGACGACCAGCAACTGCGCTACCTCGTGTTTCGAAAGGACTACGACCAGCATAAGGAAAACCCGGAGGAATTGGTCGATTCCGAGAAACGCCTCGTGGTCGGGGCCGGAATCAATACGCGCGATTACAAGGAGCGCGTGCCGGCCTTGCTCGAGGCGGGCGCGGACGTATTGTGCGTCGATTCATCCGATGGGTTCTCCGAATGGCAGTTTGAAACAATCCGTTGGATCAAGGACACCTTCGGCGAACAGACCCGCGTCGGCGGCGGAAACGTGGTCGAGGAAGAAGGGTTTCGCTATTTGGTGGACGCGGGAGCCGACTTCATCAAGATAGGCGTGGGGCCCGCCTCGATCTGCATCACGCGCGAACAGAAGGGCATCGGTCGCGGCCAGGCGACGGCCATCATCGAGGTCGCGAAGGCCCGCGACAAGTACCTCGAAAAAACCGGAGTCTATATCCCGCTGTGCTCGGACGGCGGCATCGTGATGGACTATCATGTCGTGCTGGCGTTGGCGATGGGCGCGGATTTTGTCATGCAGGGCCGTTACTTCGCTCGATTCGACGAAAGCCCCGGCCGTAAGATTCTAATCCGCGGCAACTACATGAAAGAGTACTGGGGCGAGGGTTCAGACCGCGCACGCAACTGGCAGCGGTACAGTGAAGGCGGGTCTTCGGGCCTGACATTCGAGGAAGGCGTCGATGCCTATGTGCCCTATGCGGGCCGCCTCAAGGACAACCTCGCCGTCACGGTGGCCAAGATCAAGTCCACCATGTGCAATTGCGGCGTGTTGAACATCAAACAGCTTCACCAGACCGCCCGGCTCACGCTGGTGTCCGCGACGAGCATCCGCGAGGGCGGTGCGCACGACGTCGTGCTGAAAGAGAGCGATATGATGAGCCTGGAGACCTAAGGCGCAGACCCGCCCATGGCCATCCAATCCCACGAGCGGCCTATCGTCGTCCTCGATTTCGGGGCGCAGTACAGCAAACTGATTGCGCGGCGCATTCGCGAGGCGCAGGTGTTCAGCCTGATCGAGCCATACAATACCCCGATCGACAAATTGCGCGCGCACCGTCCCGCGGGGATCATCTTCAGCGGGGGCCCGATGAGCGTGCACGTGGACGGCGCGCCGAAACCCGACCCCGAGGTGTTCAATCTCGGCGTGCCCATTCTCGGCATCTGCTACGGGACCCAGTTGTTCGCGGACATGCTCGGCGGCAAAGTCGAACGGGCACAGAAGCGCGAATACGGCATCGCCTACCTCGAACACAACGACACCACCGGATTCCTGGCCGGCATCAATCCGCGCACACAGGTCTGGATGAGCCATGGCGACGAGGTGACGAGGCTTGCGCCGGGTTTTATCACGATCGGCACGACGGAGAACTG
Source organism: Candidatus Hydrogenedentota bacterium (assembly GCA_045863315.1). Lineage (GTDB taxonomy): Bacteria > Hydrogenedentota > Hydrogenedentia > Hydrogenedentales > SLHB01 > JABWCD01. The sequence continues at coordinate 6,390 of BTUX01000046.1, forward strand.
CGCGTACGCGGCGACGGTCGATCCGAAGCGAAAGTTCTACGGCGTGCAATTCCATCCCGAAGTCGTTCATACGGTGCAGGGCACGCGGGTGCTATCGAATTTCGTGCACACGATCTGCGGATGCGATTCGAGTTGGAACATGGGGTCCTATGTCGACCTCGCCATCCGGGAAATCCAGGACCAAGTGAAAGACGGCCGGGTGGTCTGCGGGCTGAGCGGCGGAGTGGATTCCAGCGTCGCCGCCGTCTTGATTCACCGCGCAATCGGCGACCGGCTCGCCTGCGTATTCGTCAACAACGGCATGCTCCGCAAAGGCGAAGCCGAGATGGTGCAGCAGGTCTTCCGTGACAACTTCCATATCGACCTGCACTACGTCGATGCGGAGGACCGGTTTCTCGACGCGCTTCGAGGCATAACGGAACCGGAGGAAAAGCGTAAAATCATCGGCAACCTGTTTGTCGAGGTCTTTGAGGAAGAAGCGAAACGCCTCGGAAAGGTCGACTTTCTGGCGCAGGGCACCTTGTATCCCGACGTCATCGAAAGCGTGTCCGCGACGGGCGGACCATCCGTCACCATCAAAAGCCATCACAACGTCGGCGGCCTGCCGGAGCGCATGAATTTAAGATTGGTGGAGCCGCTGCGCGAATTGTTCAAGGACGAAGTGCGCGCTCTAGGCAAGGAACTGGGTCTGCCCGACGACGTCGTGTGGCGGCATCCCTTCCCGGGGCCCGGCTTGGGAGTGCGCTGCATCGGCGAGGTCACGAAGGACCGGCTGGATACCCTCCGCGAGGCCGACGCCATTTTCATCGAAGAGATCCGAAAAGCCGGACTGTATCGCGCGATATGGCAGGCGCTGGTTTGCCTGCTACCGGTGCGCAGCGTCGGGGTGCAGGGCGACGAACGCACCTACGAGGAGGTTTGCTCCCTGCGCGCCGTCACGTCCGAAGATGCCATGACCGCGGACTGGTACCGCTTCCCGCCCGACGTCCTCCAGCGCGTGTCGAACCGCATCTGCAACGAAGTCCGACACATCAACCGCGTGCTCTACGACGTGACGAGCAAACCCCCCGGCACGATCGAGTGGGAATAGCACGGAGAATTCTTTCCCTTTGAACACCGGAATGCTGTGCTGTGCTGTGCTGTGCTGTGCAGCCGTGTAGCCCGGATTTTTCATACCCGCGGACAATGAAGGATACAACTTCGTGCGGCAGATACTTTTATGCAGCGACAGGGAAAACGGGCTGTTGGTGTGAAAAATCCTCACCCGATTGACTTCTATGCTATCTCCTGAGCATTTCTCACCAGTCGCTCCCGATGACGGGAGCGACTGGTGAGAAATGCGGGGTAGGCCGCGCTTTCCACAGAGTCGCGGCGAGCGCGACCTCCAAAACACCGTCACCCGAGGCCGCGAAAGGGAGCGGCTGTCACACGCAAGGCCGGCGACTCCTGACCCGCGACGCAAGGCGCGACGTTCACGCAATCCCGGCGCGCGCAAAACTCGATGTCCTGACCCAATCCCACCTCGCGCAATTTCTCGGCATGCGGGGCCGATTGAAACAAACGCTCTACGCCCTTGAGATAAATGCGGTCGCGCCAGTAGTAGCAGCGGTGTCCGCCTTCGCCGTAGTCCAAGGGACCGAACAATTCCTCGGCGGCCAAAGTAATCGCGGATGCGGCGACCCAATCTTCTTGTGCGCTGAAACCGGGATCGCTCATCAATCCGGCGGGAATGAGTACGATGTCCTGGTCGTGCGATGCGGCGGCGCGCGCCACGGCGGTTGCATTCACGGTGGCGCCTAGGTAGACAGCATGCGCGCCCCAGCATTGCACGAGCCGACCCGCGCCGGTCGTGGTCGTGAAGATGACGCGCCGGCCCTTGACAGCGCCTGCCTCTCGGGGGCTGTTGCCGAGATCAAAACCCTTCGGCGGGAGCCCGCCCCGCTCGCCGGCCAGCAAGGCATGGGGATACCGATTCTTCATTTCGAACGCTTCTTCGACTTCGCGCACGACAAGTAGTTCCGCCGCGCCGGCATCCAGCATGCAGGCCGCCGTTGTGCTCGCGCGCAAAGCATCGACGACCACCGCCACGTATCCGTGCCTCACGGCATAGTCGCAGCCTGCTTGTCCCGCTACGAGGTGCCACTTCATCGCGTGTCGCACACGCCGCGCGATCCGCGACGCCCAGCCGGAAGCCGCTCAATGTTCATACGGCGGGCCATCGATTGGCGCAACGACGATACTCAGCGCCGATCCGGGGGACAGGACTATTTCGAGTCCCTGGACCAATTCCGCGCCGGTACGGGTAACGCTCTGGTCTCCGCGGGTGACCTTGTAGAGTCTGTCCTGCTCGACCACGAACCATTCCGGCCACTCATTGAGCCGGGGATAATTCACGGGCAATTGAAAAAACTCCCGGTGCCGCGGAATGTCGAAGCGAATGCGCCCCTTCCACTCCTCGTCCGACTCGATCGATAGCAAAACGCCATCGTCCGTGCGCGCCGCCCCGAGCCGCAGGTCGGCGCGCCACGGCTCAACCCAACAGCCCTGCTGTTTCATCAACGCATACATGAGCGCGGTGCGTACATAGTTCCCATCGCCGTACCAATCTTCGATAATTCCGTCGTCCCGCTGCCGGGCAAGGAACCGCGCCACGCACTCATCAAGCACGCGGAACATCGACTCGTCCGGGAATCGGTTCAGAAAAACAACGGCGCTCTCGATCGCGTCCGAGTAGGCGTTTGATCCGTACTTCCGCCCGCTTCCCTCGGGGTCGTCGAGATAGCTTGGCTTTTCCACGACAGTCTTCAACGCGTTCCGAGTCACCTCCTGAAACCGCTCCTCGCCGGTAATGAGATATGCGGTGTACACGCCATTGAACAGGTAGCCCCAACAGTGGGCGTGTCGCGCATCCACGGGCTTATGATCCGTCGTTGAGATCGAAGAGTACCAAACACCGTCCTCGTTTAAGCCGACATCCAGAAGCAGGTGAACGAGGTCCGCCAACGGACTTTTGAAATCGGCGAAGGCGGGGTGATGGGTTTCCTTTAAGTACAACACAAATTCCGACAGGCCCGCCACGATTTCATTGCCGTGATCGGCCAAGACAAACCGGTCGGAGGCAGGTCTGCCTTCTTTGAAATCCCAGACATGCGCGGGTAGGCCGTTGGACTTTGGAATGACCTCCTCGAAGTAGAAGCGAGTGATCGCGAGGGCCTGTTCAACGTATCTGGGATCGCGGGTGTAAAATGCAAGCCGGGCGAGGGCTTGCAGGAATTCCCCGTTCACCTCCGCGCTTGCGGAAGGCACTCGGCCGAACGCCGTCTCGTACGGCGCGCGGGCGCTCAGTTCGTCAACGATGCTCACCATACGCGCGCGCCACCCATGATGCCCGAGCAATTCGGTAAGCGGCAACAGGCCGTCCTTCACGTATTCGCAGGATCCGAACACGATTTGGTCGAAGTCCATTTCCTGGCGCTCAAATCCGCCGCCCGGCAGCACGTTGTCCGGAAGGGCCCCGACCCGGCTGGACCACTGAATCTCGGCGCGAAGAATTTCGTGCATCGCGGTACGATACGCGTGTCGATCGGTATAGTACGCCGCCATCACGAGGAAGGGATACAAGTCCGCGGCCGAATCACGCACGTACCACGTATTTTCTCCGCCGCGGCGAGGCAACAGCCCCGTTACGGGATCTCGACGCGCCATCCACGCATCCATCACACGCTTGGATCGCGCAAAGGCTTCCTGCGCCCGTGAGGCGTTGATCTTCGCGCGCTCTTCCGGTTGCCCATAAAGCAGCAATGGGCACAGCACCAGAAACGAAAGAAGTCGAAGTGGTGTAAGCATGGCAGCGACCCCCGCAATTAGACGAAACGATTATAGCCAATCGCCGTCGTCTGTCATTTTCAACTCCGGCCCCAATAGGGTACACTACCCCCGGGTGTCTGAGGGGGGCTTCACCATGAAAACGAAGAATGTGCTTTCTAGACGTGGATTTCTGAAGACCGGCATCGCGGTCGGGGCGCTGACAGCTGGAGCTCCAACCATCATTCCGGCGTCGGCCCTTGGCAGGGGAGGACGGGCCGCGCCAAGCGAGCGCGTGGTCGTCGGGTGTATCGGCGTAGGCGATCGCGGCACGTATCTCATGGGGTCCGCGCTGCAGCAGCCTGACGTGCAGGTGTGCGCGGTGGCCGACGTTAAACGCGACCGGCGCGAGACGGCCAAGTCGGCGGTCGATGCGTACTACGGCGATTCGGGCTGCGCCGCGTACAACGAATTCGAGCATATCACCGAGCGAGACGACATCGACGCCTGCATCGTGGCGTCGTGCGACCACTGGCACGTACTGCACGCGCTGGCGGCGATCCGGGCCGGGAAGGACGTGTACGTAGAGAAGCCGCTCGGCGTCAGCCTTGCACAAGATCAGGCGCTCCGCAAAGCGGTGCGAAGGCGCAACCGCATCTTCCAGTTTGGCACACAGCAACGGTCCGACGAGCGGTTCCGCAAGGCGTGCGAACTCGTCCGAAACGGACGGATCGGCCAGCTCCAGACCGTCAATGTGTGGTCGCCTGCAAGCCAGTCCGGCGGGCCGCTCGAGCGTGTCCCCGTACCCGATACTCTGGATTACGACCGGTGGCTCGGCCCGGCCCCGTACGTACCGTACACCAAAGATCGCGAGTCGAACCAGTGGTGGTGGTTCATTTCGGACTATGCGATTGGTTTCATCGCGGGATGGGGAATCCATCCCATCGATATCGCAATTTGGGGCGCGGGCGAGTTGGTGAATTCGCCCGTGACTGTCGAGGGCACAGGGACTTTTCCCGCGGAAGGGCTGTGCAACACCGCCACGGCGTGGGACATCACGTGTACCTACGACAGCGGCCTGCGCATTCGATACCGTTCGGAGCCCGCCCCCGAGGAATGGAAGCTGCGCTATGGCGAAATCAGCAGTCACGGCACCGCCTTCGAGGGGACGGACGGCTGGATCCACGTAAATCGGAGTGTGATTCGTTCGCATCCCGCCAATCTGGTCGAGTCGGTCATTCAGCCGAACGAGATTCACCTGTACAAGAGCGACCATCACATGCGGAACTTCATCGAATGTGTAAAAACGAGGAACGAACCCATCTGCCCCATTGAGTCGGCGGTCCAGGGCGATTTACTGTGTCAAGTGTGCGACGCCGCAATTCGACTTGGGCGAAAGGTCCGCTGGGACCCCGGGAAGGAACGGTTCCTCGGCGACGAGGAGGCCAATCGCTGCATGGAGCGGACCATGCGGCGTCCGTGGCGGCTATAACGACTATCGGGACAGGCGGGGGATGAAGCGCCGCGAATCGGAAGCTTGAGAAGGCAACTGGAAGCGCAAAGGGGGAAGCTATGCGTGTGGGTTCACAAACGATGGGAGGAGTGGTTCTGGTGCTGATGAGCGCGGTGGCCGCTGCGGGCGACGATTCGGGCTTGGTGCGCGCCCTGTTTGCGAATCCGCCTCGCGAATACAGTTCCGGTCCGCTTTGGGTGTGGAATGATCTGCTGACGGAAGAACAGGTCCTTGCGACAATGCGCGATCTCGCGTCGCAGGACGTAAAGCAGGTATTCGTTCATCCCCGCCCGGGCCTGATGACTCCCTACTTGTCGGAGGATTGGTTCCGGCTTTGGAAAGCGGCGCTGCGCGAGGCCGAGTCGCTGGACATGAACGTCTGGATTTACGACGAGAACTCATACCCGTCCGGGTTTGCGGGGGGATTTGTTCCCAAGGCCATGCCGGAATCGCGGGGATTGGGGCTCGCCCTCACCGAATCTCAGAGCGTCCCCGCGTGGAATGACTCGACCCTGGCCGTCTATCGGCTGGACGGCGAACAGATTGAGAATGTCAGCGACGCCGTACGCTCAGGGGCGGAGCGGCGCGACGGCCGATACGTGATCGCCTCCCGGACGGAAGCCGGGACTTCACCTTGGTTCGGCGGGACACATTACGTGGACTTGTTGCGTCCCGGGGTCACGCAGAAGTTTCTCGAGTTGACGCTCGGCGCGTACGAGCGCGAGGCCGGCGATGCGTTCGGCAAGCGGATTCCGGGATCGTTCACGGACGAGCCGCATCTTGCTCCCGCCGGCGGACTGCACTGGACGCCGGACCTGCCGGAATCGTTCGCCATGCGGCGGGGCTATTCGCTCATGGACAACCTGCCGGCGTTGAGTTTTCCTGTGGGCGATTTCAAGCGGGTACGACACGACTACTACCGGACCCTGCTGGAACTGTTTATCGAACGATGGGCCCAACCCTATTACGAATACTGCGCGCGACACGGACTCGAATTCACAGGTCACTACTGGGAACACGAGTGGCCCGTAAGCCGGATCGCGCCGGACAACATGGCCATGTACGCGTGGCACCAGCGGCCCGCGATCGACACGCTGTTCAACCAATACGACGAGGGACCGCACGCTCAGTTCGGCAACGCGCGGGCCGTGCTCGAACTGGGCAGCGTTGCCAACCAACTCGGACTGAAGCGTACGTTGTGCGAGGCGTACGGCGGCGGCGGGTGGGACCTGCGCTTCGAGGACATGAAACGCATCGGGGACTGGCTGTTCGTGTTGGGAGTCAACACGCTCGACGAGCACCTCTCGTACATCACCATGCGCGGCGCGCGGAAATACGACTATCCGCAGTCGTTCTCTTATCACGAGCCGTGGTGGGACAGCTATCACGTTTGGGCCCGCTATATCACGCGGCTGTCGGCGGCGCTGTCCCAAGGCGAACCGGTTCCCGAAGTTCTCCTGATCGAGCCGACGACCACCGCGTGGATGTACCAGACCCCCGAAGATCGGCCGCATCTGGACGAACTCGGCGCGTCTTTCCAGATGCTCGTAGTCGATTTGGCGAAGGCCCAGGTGGAATTCGACCTGGGATCGGAAGACGTCATCGCGCGGCACGGATCCGTCGATCAGGGCTTGTTCCGTGTCGGGAAGCGCGGCTACAGGACGGTGGTGTTGCCGGGCGAGATGGAAAACATCAACACCCCGACGCTTGCTCTCCTCGAATCTTTCGTACGTGAGGGCGGCCGGCTCCTCTGCGTTGGAAATCCCGCTCTCGAGCGCGTCGACGGACAAGAATCGGGCCGCGGTGTGCAGTTAGTGAAGCAGCCCTCCGTGTCTCGGGTTGAAACGGGGCAACTTGCACAGCGACTGCTCGAATCGCAGGCGGACGGGTTCTCCATTCAATTGGCCGATCCGCCTGCCTCGTCGATTGTCTACCATATGCGGCGCCGCCTCAGCGACGGCGAACTGTTGTTCCTCGTGAATACCCGCATCGATGCTTCCGCCGCGGGCCGGATTTCGACACCCGCACTCGGAATTGAGAAATGGGACCTCGAAACCGGCGGCGTGCTACCCTACCTCTTCGACAAGGGGCCCGATGGCGTCACGGCGGAATTCAATTTGCCTCCTTGTGGCAGCCTGTTGCTGTTCCTGTCCCAGGAGGAGTTGCCTCGCGCGGCAGCAGAGCCCATGCCGGATCGAAACATCGCGCCAGCGGGCGCCATGGAAATCCGCGCGATCGGGCCCAATGTGCTCACGCTTGACTACCTCGATTTGACCATCGGCGACACGACCCACTCGAGTCTGTACATGTACGAGGCGGCGCGGCGGGCGTTCCAGAGCGTCGGCCTGCCAGAGAACCCGTGGGACCACGCGGTGCAATTCGACGACGAACTGATCAACAAACAACTCCCGGCGAATAACGGGTTTACCGCCACGTACCGTTTCACTATCGAGGGGGCCGCGCCGGACACGATACAGGCCGTGGTCGAGCGCCCGGACCTCTATTCGATCACATGCAACGGAGAAACGGTCACTCCACTGCCGGGCGAATGGTGGTTGGATCGCGCCTTTGGGAGAATCGATCTGTCGAAGTCCGTGAAGACCGGGGAAAACGCGCTGACCCTGACCGCCTCCGCCATGACGATGTTCCACGAGATCGCCGCGGTCTACATTCTCGGCGACTTTGCGCTGCAACCCGACGCGAAGGGACACCGGATTGTCCCGTCAAAACCGCTTGAACTTGGGCCGTGGAAGGACCAAGGCTATCCGTTCTACGCGGAAGGCGTCGCATATGAACGGCATTTTACGGTCGACAAGAAAGAAGGACGATACGTGGTCCGGTTGCCGGTCTGGTACGGCAGCATCGCGAAAGTGCTGGTCAACGGCACGCTCGCGGGACACATTGGCTGGCAACCCGCCGAATGCGACGTCACGTCGCACATTCGCCAGGGCGACAACCGCGTGGAGGTCATCGTCATCGGGACACTAAAAAACACCCTCGGCCCGCACCACGGCAATCCCCCGCTCGGGATCGCGTCGCCCGGCAGCTTTCGCAAAGGGCCCGAATCGGGACCTCCTCCCGGCGCCGAATACAGCGTCGTCGGATACGGATTGATGGAACCGTTCGAACTTCGAGGGACCTAGAGCGACCGCCGCGTACGGTGTGCGTCACTCCTCCTCGAAGATCTCGACGCCCATCGATTTGCTGCCCGTAAACAAGGCGTAAACGCGCCCTTTCTCATCGACGGTGGCGGAGGTTTCGTGGTGCTCTTCCGCCGAGAAACTCCACGCCGTCACAAAGTCCCCGTTGTTGTTGTACTTCATGACGCTAAGGGAACGGTCCGTCGGACTCAGGAGCGCGCCCTGGTAGCCGGCACGCGTGCGGACAAGCACGTAAATGTTACCCCATTTGTCGCCCGTGATGTTGTGAAAGTACACCGGACCGTCGGGGGGGTCGCCGTGCGCAAACGCGAGCAGGAAATCACCGTGCTTGTTGAACTTCTGCGTCGGACCGTAATACCCGGTGACAAAGACATCCGCATTGCGATCCACGTAGATACCGTGGGGTGCGTTGAACGTGCCGGGGTCGAGGCCTTCTTTTCCCCAGTCGTACAGGAAATTGCCGGCGGGACCATAGACGTTGACGCGCATATTGTCGACGTCCGTTGTGTAGAGGTTGCCGTCGGGATCAAAACCCATGCCGTGGCAACGCAAGAGCATGCCGGGCTGCATGCCTTTGGGCCCAAAAATCCGCAGAAACCTTCCGCCATGGCTCCATACCTGTATGCGCGGACGATCGCCTTTGCTGTCGCTGACATAGATGCGGCCCTTGCGGTCCACCTCGACAATGCGCGGCTCGGTGACCTGGCCGGGCTCGCTGCCTTTGCCGCTGTCGAGCCGGCCTAGATACTTCCCCTCGGCGGTGAAGCGCAGCACGGCACTGCCAAGTTGGTCGGCGATAAGGAGGTTGCCGTCCTTGTCCAGCGCAATGCCATGCGGATCGACCAGATGCTCGGTCCGCTCCTTCCCCTCGAGCACGGGCTCCGACCAAAGACCAACGGACTTGTAGCGCGGCGGGCCGTCACCGATGATGACCGTCGCCCAAAGGTAACGGTTCGCGGCTTCAGGGACCGTTGCGCAGACGTGCACTTCGCGCGGCGAGGGAATCACCGTCGGCGCCGTGTAGAGGCCGTTCTTGTCGATTACGCCGACCGTTGCGTTTCCGCCAGGGATGTCGTTGACGGCCCATTTTACGGATGTCGGCGCCTGCGCCGCCATCAGGCGCGTCGCGGCGATGACCGACTTGAACGCCTGCTTTGCACCGGGCTGCAGATACACGATGGAAGGCGTTATCGTCGCACGGTAGTATTTCGCGTCCGTCTGAGCATCGGCCGTCGCAACCGCGCCGATTAGCGCCCCAAGTCCAATCAAGACGACGGTGTTCCGCCCATATGTTCTCATGCGGTTCATTGCTCCCTCCCCCAGTCCTATTTCGTCAATGGCCCGGTCGCGGCCCTTATCTTACCTGTATCGCCGAGGCCCACGCGATCGGCGTGTGCACCCAAGCCTCCTGTACGCATCACATCGGAAACTAAACGTATACAGCCTATGCCGCGCAATGTCGTTGCGAAACGTTCCTATGGAGAATCCCGTGTTACAGTTATCGGCTCAATCCGGTTCGGTTGAACGCGCACAAGCTGCGCGAGCCTGCATTTCTCACCAGTCGCTCCCGACGACGGGAGCGACTGGTGAGAAATACTCAGGAGATAGTATAGAAGTCACTCGGGTGAGGATTTTTCACACCAACACCCCGTTTTCCCTGTCGCTGCATAAAGGTATCTGCCGCACGAAGTTGTATCCTTCATTGCCCGCGGGTGTGAAAAATCCGGGCTAGGAGCGGCAGGTTTCGTCGGGCATTCGTGTGCTTGCAGAGCACGACATCGGGCTCGATTTCGAGCATCGTACCCATCGCCCAGACCGGAAAATCGATGACGGTTCCCTCGTTTCGGTTCAAACCGTTGTCGCGGTTCACGTTGATCGAGTACAGCGGATAACGATACCCGCACAGGACGGTCCCAGACGCCGAGCAGGCCATGAACTGCGCGTAACCCGGAAACGTGGCGCGTTCGACGTGGCCCGCGTTCGCGGACGTGACCACCGAATGAATGCCTGCCTTCGCCATTTCAGTGTTGCCCCACACCCAGACCCGCTCGCATAACCGGGCGCTTGCACTACCCGAGTCAGTTGCGTTTTTCGAGACGCCAATCGCAACAAGGCCGCAGAATGCAAATGCGACGGCCGCTATCCGAATCGTCCGGTTTCTCATGCCGCCACGCGTCTACGTCAAGCCGCGCCACAGTATACAACATGCCTTGCCGCACGCGGAGCCCTCTATGGACCGCCCAGTTCGTGCACTCGATTCGCCCGCCGGGATTCGTTCCATCGGGATACCAAACGCCGGTTACCCCTTTTACCGGCTAAAGTTCCGCATGCTTCCCGACGATATAACAGGACGGGACAAGACCCGGCATGGTCTTTGTTCCCGGACCGAATTCACGCGATCCGCTTTCGCGTTCGGACAATGGCTTGAGAGACGCACCGTCCAGGGTCCAGCGGGTTGATGGCCGGGGAGTTCGGAGATGGTCGGGATATCGGAAATCAACGTAACGATGACCGGTGCCAGGAGTGTCCAGATCGCTCTCGAGCACCACGCCGTTGCCGTTGAAAAACAGATCGAGGTTGCCCGCGACGTAGGCGCAGCCGCGCTCGCCCTCATTCAGGCGGTGGTTGCGGCCGGCCCGGAAGTAGGCCGCCACCTCGATGTGACGGTGTAACGGCGGTACGCCGCGGTCCCAGGCGGCGAAAACGTTTTTGGAATTCGTAAACCGTAACGCAGTTGACGACGGACAACAAGGGTGGGGTATGGGTGAGCATTCTTCCACGCAGATAGACCGGAGAGCCTTTCTGGAACGGGTCGCAACCCACGCGTCGTTCCTTGCGCCGTTGCGGCCTTCTGTCCGCCTGTCGACCGATCCAAATTTGACGATCACCGCGGTAGGCGATGTCACACTCGGCTACCACTTCCCGCGCTACTTCGATCGGGTGAAATCCGAATGGGGCGAGTCCGCGTACGCGCAGCCGCTCGGGCGGGTTCGCGCACTGCTTGCGTCATCCGACGTGTGCCTGGCGAACTGCGAGGGAACACTGACCACGTCGGACCGAGGACGAGACAAAGCCTACGTATTCAAGGGGCCGCCGGAACTGGCCCGGTGTTTGAGCCAAGGCGGCGTCACGGCCGTGAATCTGGCGAACAACCATTTCATGGACTTCGGCGAGGCGGGCGCGAAGGACACACTGGACGCGTGCCTGGCCGAGGGGATCCAGTATTACGGCGGAGGCCGCGATTCGGTGGATGCCGCCGCGCCCCTGTTGATATGCAGGAATGGCGTGCGGCTCGGTGTCCTGGGTTGTGCGCTTGTCGGAAGGTCTTGCGCGGCGGGGAGACGCAACCCAGGCACGAACCCCTGCACGGACCGCATGTATGGAGCCATTCGTTCCACGAAATCCTATTGCGACGTGGTCGCGGTGTCCTGCCACTGGGGTGTCGAACGGCAGACGGCGCCGGTGGCGGAACAGGTGCGGACCGCGCGCAGGTTTATTGATGCGGGGGCGGACATCGTATTTGGGCATCATCCGCACGTGCTCCAGGGCATCGAGCGGTACGCGCATGGCGTCATTTTCTACAGTCTGGGAAATTTCGCGTTTGGGGGCAATCTGTTTCCCGCGGATCGGGACTCGATCGTGGCGCGAGTGACCTGCGGCCGCTCAGGCGTGCGACGAATCGAGTTCGCCCCGGTCGTGACGCATCCCGCCCCGAGCGTGTTCGAGCCATTCGTGCCCGCGTTCGAACACGCTGAGCGCATTACGAAAAAAGTCGAAGCCTTGTCCCGGGCGCTTCGGGCCGCTTGAATTCCGGTCAATGCCTCCGTAGAAGGTTCCAGAGGACAGGCGTGGACGGTTGCGCCGGTCCTCAGTTTGGAAAGGTTTAAAGCGGTGTCACGGTACGGAGTCACTCCGGAAAAGGAACGGGAACTCGAACGGCGCATGGAGGCGTGCGGACTTCGCGAACGCGATCTCGAGGAGCGGTTTGTTCGTTCGCGCGGAGCCGGAGGCCAGCATGTCAACAAGACGTCCACCTGTGTCTGTTTGCATCATGTACCGACGGGGTTGGACGTAAAGATGCAGGAAGCCCGATCGCAGGGACTCAACCGGTTTCTGGCGAGGCGCCGGATGTGCGAACTGATCGAGGCCGCGCAATTGGGCGCCCGGAGCCCGGAGGCCCGACGCGTCGCCAGGATTCGCAAACAGAAGCTGCGGCGACGGCGTCGAGGCGCCGCCGGCAGGCCGCCACCTGAATAGGATCGCCACCCCGGCCCGCGCCGAATTACGGCGCGGTGTGCCCGACAACCCGGCTACGGTGTTCCCGCAGCCGCCCCGCGGCTTGCGTCCGCCGCTTCCTGGGCGCGCTTTGCTTTCTCCGCATCGAGGACCTTCTGTTCGGCTTGCGCGACCAGCGTGACCTTTTCCTGCTGCTGCGGACCGGTAATCACGTCTTCCGGCAGCGGCTTGAGCAAGGTATCCACCGCGCGATACTGGTTCATCGCGTCGTCAAACCGCTTGTCTTCGACCAGCCGGTCTCCCTCGTCGATTTTGTCCGCCGCCTGTTCGAGGACTTTGCCGATAATCCGGTTGATGGCGCGTCGGCTCCGATCTTCCCCTTCCCGCGCGGCATTGGACTGCTCCTCAAACTCGTCCCCTACCGTTGAAAAGAGGCTGATGGCCTTTTTCAGGAGTGAAATGGCCTCGACGTTCAGGTCCTGCACCTGGCTCGTTTCCGCCTGCTTTTCCACGCTTTCCGCCGCCGCAACGGTCTGAATCGCCACGCGAAGCCGCTCATCGCGTTCCGCTATGGCGATCTGGGTTTCATTGATGAGCGAGGCGGCTTCTTCACTGCCGCGATTGTATTCCAGGGCTTTCGTGAAGTTCTGGAGCGCGTTCGGCAGCGCGTCCATGGGCGCCTTGGGGCGTCTCGCCAGTTGCAAGTACGCCTTGCCGACCTCGAGGTAATGGGCCGACAATTTATTCATCAGTCGTCCCCGTTCGGGCCCGGTCTTACTCAGTGCGCCGGTCCATTCCTGCACGCCGCGATCGCGCGATTCCCGCGTGCCGAATTCATAGAAGGCGTCGCCGATTCGTTCGTATTGCGCCAGGATCGGCGAGTCCATCGCCGCGAACTGGCGATAGACCTTCTCGGCTTCGCGGTAATTGCGCTTTTCCCGAAGCAGATAGACCACCTGGTCGCAAAAATACTCGGACAATGACCGGGACGACGGCTTCACGTCGCTGGGGTCGCCCTCGACCCGAAGCACCGTGAACCAGGCGTCTGCAACGGCCTCGACGGACACGTGCACCAGGGCGGGCCCGGCTTCGCGCATGTATCCGTTGTAACCCCTTCCGCTCGCGTAATCGGCCTCGATAATCGTGCGCGCGTGCGCGAACTTGGCGCGTCGCTCCGTGAAGTATTGCGCGGGATAGCGCATGTACTGCAGTCGCTGGTTGCGCGAACGTATCTGAAAACTCTCCAAGTTCTTGTCGACGTCGCTCTCGACCTGCTGCCGGAGCCGCTGGCCGGTCGGATCATCGGCAAAGGTGAGCGGAAACACCACGTCCGATACAAGCGAGGCGAGGACTCCCATCCGGAATGCGAAGTAGCTTCCGCCGCTTCCCATCCGCTTCGCGTCGCGCAGAAGCTGTATCTCGGTGCCAATCTGGTTGATTGCGTCCCGGTCCGTGCGAATATGGCTTCCCGCTTCCAGGATCGCGCGGCCTGACAGCGCCCCGGCTATCACGTCCGCCTCGTAATTGACCTCCGTTGTCTTGAACGGGTTCGAGTAGCCCCTGCTGATGGCCTGGAAGGCGGTTCCGACGATCGCCCGCTGCGCGACGGGACCCCAGGCCTGCGCGTCGAACGCCGCGCCGGCAAGGGCCGACACCGCAACCATCACTGACCGGAAATGCCGCTGCATCATGTGTTACCTCTTTGCTCGCTAGTCTTCGTTAGGTTCCGGCTCGCCAAACGACACCGGCCTGGGTCAAAAATACAAGCCGTCGTACAGGCTGTCATGCGGATAGAACTGGTACCTCGGTTGAAACGGCGTGCCCTCCAGGCGGTTGCTGCACCACGGCGGCACATTCAACAGGGCTTCGTTCGTATACACGTTGGCGCGCATGAATTCTACCAATAAGGGCGTGTAGGGTGGCAACAATTCCGATGCCGTGTAAAACACGAACTCCGCGTGCCCGTCCAGGTACAGCACATTGCCCCCCTCCGGCACCCAATGATTGGGATAGTACCTCCCGTATTGGTTCATCGTGTCGAAAAGCACGGGAATGTTCGTGTCCGACACCGCCCCGCGCGCCGGATCATTGATGTCCTCGACAAACCGGCGCCCGATGCCGATCGACGTGCGATAGAACGTATCGCTCCCGGCGGTGCCGTGGCCGCCGGGAACTTCCAGGTTATCTGTCATGAAGTCGACCGCATCGTTCGCCATCAGCCGGTGAAGCTCGTCCAACAGAAACATGGCGTTCTCTTCCGTGGGCACGGCATACGGGAAATAGGTGAACATCTGGCTGGTGACGCACTCCGGGTCGGGCCGTTCACCTTGCAATCTCGTCAGCGCCTTATCGTTTCGCGGATCGTTGGCGATATTGGGATCTATGTACTCCGGAACGAATGTGAGGTCTACGTACCATGTGGTTCGGGCATCCGGCAACTGAAGCCCGTTCGCCGGACACACGATGACGTTTAGATCATTCATGTAATCCGGGTACACGGAACGGACGTTGAAAATGAAATTGTTTCGGACCAATTGGTCCGGCGGATTCGTTCCCGGCAGCCGTTCACCCCAGTAGCCGTTGGGCGAGCCGGGGGGATACAAACCGTTGTGTTCGTTGGCGAACATCAAGAAGCTC
>BTUX01000047.1:0-21733 GCA_045863315.1 Candidatus Hydrogenedentota bacterium
TGCGGAGGCCTGCCCGGCGCGCGCGGGCGAAACCTCGTGACGCGGCGGGGTGTCACGAAGGAAATGCCCGGCCATTGCGAACTCGAGCTGCAGCCGGGCGACGTAGTGACGATAGAAACACCGGGCGGCGGAGGCTACGGCGCCCCGCGCTCGCCATTCAAGTATGGATGACGCCTCGATCAGACCGGACGACCCTTGTATGGGTTGACACGTCCGCTAACATCCCGACTTTGGACGCCCGGAGTTTTCTGCGTCCGTACCGGGTTCCCTCCTGTTACGCGCGTCGCCTCCGCTGCATGCCGATGAACACCCCCGCGACGAGGCCGGCCAGCACCGCTACGATTGCGATCCGCCACGGTGACGCGGAATCTCCCTGAGCAGGGGGCGGCGTTACAGGCCCATGATCTATCGCGGCTTGGGCCACGCGCTCGGCGCCGCTCCCTGACGCCAGCGCACTCTCCATCCCATTCGATTCGCCTGGAGAACGGCGCGGCCTCGTCCTGTCCGACCGCGCGGCCAGACGATCGCCGCTGCTTGCTTCGAGGCCATCGCCTGGTTTAAGGGCGGCGAAGAAAGACTCGAGCGCCGCGTCCAACTTGGCGCTGTTCCGGCCGCCACCGGCCTGGCGCTCGATAGTCTGTGCAAAACGTTCTACGAGGTCCGAGTGCGCCTGCGCCAGTTCGGCCCGCTTCTCCACGAACTTTCGCAAGGCCCTTAGCCGTTCTTCCGGCGTGTCCGCGCCGCGGATGGCATCCGCAATGAGGCTCGCCGCGGCGTTGGCCTGAAGCGCTTCGATGCTCGAGGCCTCGGCATCCGAGATCTTGACGCCCGTCGGTGTGTGGGCCAGCACAGCGTCGTAAAATTGCCGTGCGGACTCCATATCGCCCTGTTCTTCGGCGAGCCTTGCAAGACCGTAACGGCTCTTGACCATCAGTGCGTCTTCCTCGGGAAAGTCGCGAATAATGTCCTGATACAATTCGGCCGAGGCATCGGGATCCACGACGCGCGCGGCATCCGCGGCAAGCAATCGCACTTCCTTCATATAAGGATGCTCGGGATCGTAGGTCTGCGTGATGCGCAGGTAGGCTTCGTATGCGGATCGCGGGTCCGGCGGATCGCCCACGCTGCTCAGGTCCGACTGATATAACATCGCAATCTGGGTCTCGAGCCGTATATTGTTCTCGTAGTCGGGATAGGCCTCGATCAGCTCGCGATACCGTTCAATCAAGGCGTCCCGCCCCTGCGCCCGCGCTATCGCGTCTCCCTGCTGCTGTAATTCCGCGATGCGGGCAAAGTATTCCGCATAGTCTGCCCCGGGCTGGGCCGTACACGCAAGGCAAAGCATCGTCCCTAGGCCCGAGAGACGCAATGAAAAACGCCGGCGGTAAAGATCGGGCGCGCGTACGCTTTGAATATATCCTGTCGACACGGCGGCACCTTCTCGCGGCTGACTTACAATACACGTCGCCTCAAGTTTCATCACATGATTGTATCCTGTCCATACCATTGGTAGTATAGTTTTCGCGTTGGTTCTTGGCGACCGGGCCAAAGGTACGGTGACGCGGGGCCTGTGGCGTGTGCGGGTCAAGTCGTGTGGAGCTCGACATGGCGGCGGGCGAGACCCGTCGGTTCCTATCGGCGTGAGCGGAGTTCTGTTGCTACGACGCTGTGCTTAGACGGGCATCATACGCGTCAATACCGATACTCGACTAGGGTATCGGGTGCCGGACGCGAGAAGGCAGACGCCCGAACGTCTCGGCTTCGGCATAGTCAGCGGCGGTCCGTCGCGGAGGCGCACCTCGCATGCGAATTCAGACAAATAACCCGTTCGTGGTGACGGAGGTTTCGGGCCCATGCTGGAAGAAATCGACGACGCAATGCGGCGGTTGGCGGACACCAAGGCGGGCTGGGTGACGCGCCGGGACTCGGCCGACCTGCTGGGAAGGGCGGCCTTGAAGGCCCTCGGGGCATTGCAGCAATTCAGCGACGAGATGGACGTTGATGTCAAACGAGCGGTGGATGAAGCGTTGGGCCGGGCTGCGGGTGTCTTGAAGGGTGTCACGCCGATCGCGACCCCCACACCGTATTCACTCGAAGAACTGGTGCGCGCCTGCGAGAAGGCCGGCTCGCGCACGGTGGAAAAGGACGAGGACGGGTACGTCATCCGGGTAAGGACCGACGACAACCGCGCGCAAGCCGTGCATGTCCGGTCATTCAAGCGTTCCGACGGCATCGACCTGATACAAGTGTACACGGTCTGCGGGAAGTCGGACGCGAACGCATATGAGTGGGCCCTGCGGGCGAACATGAAACTCATTCAGGGCGCCATCGCCCTTGCCAAGCAAGGGAATGAGGAACGTTTTGTCCTGACGGCATGTTTCCTTGCCAGCGAGATTACGAAGGCGGAAATTAAGGCAGCCGTTAAGGAAGTGGCGCGCTACGGAGACTGGATCGAAAGCAAACTCTCCGGGATGGATGAGTTCTGAGGGTGACTCACATGCCGGCGCACGATCGGGACGATATACTCGAACGAATCCGGGCAGGTAATGCGGCGGGCGTCCGATTGGGCGCGGTAGACCTCTCCGGATGCGATTTGACGGGCGCCGATTTGCACGAGACCCGTCTATCGCATGCCAATCTTCGAGGCGCGATCCTTCGGAAAGCCAACTTGCGGGGCGCGTTTCTCGACGAAGCAGACCTCCGAGAGGCCGACTTGGCCGACGCTGATCTCGAGTTTTGCGTGCTGGGCGGCGCCGACGTGTCGGGGGCGAACTTCTCCGGAGCGAATCTCCAGCGCGCGAACCTCGTCGGAACCAAAGGCCATGGCGCCGTTTTTGACGGCGCCCGCATGTACTACTCTCGGCCCGGAAACGCCGATTTGCGCGGCGCGTCCTTCCGCGGGGCGGACATCCAGCGGGCGATCTTCCGGCGCGCAAACCTCGCCGGGGCCGATTTGCGCGGCGCGACCGGCCAGGCGAATTTCGAGAATGCCAATCTGGAAGGCGTACGCCGATGATTGTGAAGCACTTTCTACTAGAAGTGAACGAGGTGAACTGTTTCATCATCGCATGCGAGCACACGCGGGAAGCAATGCTGGTCGACGCGGGGGCCTTCGATCAGCGCGTCGCGGACTTCCTCGCGAACGAGGGTCTTCAGCTCGCCTCGGTCTTCATAACCCACGATCACTTCGACCACACCGACGGTGCGGGGGAATACGCGCGCCGCTTCAACGCACGGGTAATCTCGGGCACGGCAAGCGTCGGGGGCTGCCCGGCGTCTGTCGTCCGCCACGGTGATTCGGTGCCCCTCGGCCGCCTAGCGGGGATGGTCTACTCGACGCCGGGTCACACCCCGGTGGGGCTGAGTCTGGCGTTTCCGGGTCACGTATTCACGGGCGACGCGTTGTTCGCCGGTTCCGTGGGCGGCACTTCCACACCGAATGACGCGCGCATGCAACTCGATGCCATTCGCACGTGCATTTTCACGCTTCCGCCCGACACGGAAGTGCACGCGGGACATGGGCCGTCGTCGACGGTGTCCGTCGAGCGACGTTGGAATCCATTCTTCGTTTAGCCCGGATTTTTCACACCCGCGGGCAATGAAGGATACAACTTCGTGCGGCACACACCTTTATGCAGCGACAGGGAAAACGGGCTGTTGGTGTGAAAAATCCTCGCCCGATTGACTTCTATGCTATCTCCTGAGCATTTCTCACCAGTCGCTCCCGTCATCGGGAGCGACTGGTGAGAAATGCGGGCTAGGGGAGTGAACGCATAAAGCCGGCGGGGCAAGCGCTACTTCAGCAGCTTGCGACCTTCCGTACCCTTGATGCCGGTGATGACCCGGGTGAAGGCTTCCTCGTCGGCGCACGCGGAGACGGCCTCTTCGCGGGTGACCACGCCGCGTTTGTATAGTTCGACCGCGTACTGATCGAAACTCTTCATCTCGCTGTCGACTTCGATGATGTTGTAGAGCCGCTGGATGTCTCCTTCCAGGATCGAGTCGCGCACCATCGGCAGGTTGCACAGGAGCAGTTCCACGCAGGGGATGCGCCCGCCGCCGATCCGTTTCAGCAGACGCTGGCAGCAGACCCCCTTCAACGTATAGGCGAGTTCCTGCCGGATTACATCGCGCTCGTCGTGCGGGAAGTAGCTGATGATGCGGTTCACGGTGTCCACGGCGGTCATGGTGTGGAGAGTGCTCAGCACGAGATGGCCGGTGGACGCCGCGCTGATGGCGGCGCGGATCGTCTCGCGATCGCGCATTTCGCCCACCAGGATCACGTCCGGATCCTCTCGCAAGGCTCCCCGCAGCGCATTGGCGAACGAATACGTGTCGCGACCCACCTGCCGCTGCGAAATAATGGCCCTCTTGTCCGAGTAGACAAATTCG
Source organism: Candidatus Hydrogenedentota bacterium (assembly GCA_045863315.1). Taxonomy (GTDB): domain Bacteria; phylum Hydrogenedentota; class Hydrogenedentia; order Hydrogenedentales; family SLHB01; genus JABWCD01. Next base: position 4,393 of record BTUX01000047.1, read on the forward strand.
ATCGGGTCCTCGGCGGTGATGATGTGCGCGTGGCGCGTCGCGTTGATGTAGTCGACCATTGCCGCCAGCGTGGTCGATTTGCCGCTGCCGGTCACGCCACAGACGAGAAACAAGCCGCGATGCGCGTTGGCAATGTCGCGGATTTGCGCCGGCAGGTCGAGTTTTTCGAAAGGGATCGGCTGCTCGGGAATGAACCGGATGGCCAACGCCATGGCGCCCATTTTGACGTATCCGCTGCAGCGCAGATAGGCCACGCCCGCGAGGTGATACTGAAAACTGCTCTCCTTTTCCGTGTCCAACACGTCCAACTGCTGTTGGCCGCCCAACTGAAACACGACCTCCCGCATGTCGTCCGCGCTGAGCGAGGGCAGATCGAGCGGCTTCAGTTCGCCGTCGATCCGCAAATACGGCGGCGACCCCGCGCGCAGATGGATGTCCGATCCCTTGGTTTCGATCATCTGCTCGATGAGCACATTGATGTTGAAATCGAAGCGTCGGAACGATTGGATGGCTACTTGCCACGAGCGCGACCGGAGCGTCGAAGCGGAGCTGTCCAACACCACCTTGTCAATCGGATCCAGTTGGCGGATTTGGCCCCACTCAAACGCGGGCAAAATCAGCGAACAGCGACCGTCGGTCACCCGCATCTGATATGGGATCCGCGTCGAGTCGAATTCGTTCTTCAGGGCGTGGGGATCGATGCCCTCCCGGAGCGGATATTCGATGCGGTAATACTCGACTCGCTTGGAGAAATCCTTGGATCGGGCCACCATCTCCGTGTGGTCCGCCTTGAACGTCATTTCGACGGGCAAACCCATCTTGCGGATGGTTTCGTGTACGCCGGTCCGAAATACCTCGAAGATCGTGTTGCGCGAATTGCTACCGATGACCATACCCGACATGGCGATGTCGCCCTCACTACCCAAGCACCCGCAGCGCCGGAGCGATTCGGCGCCCTTGCGGCCCTTGTCCCTCCGAAAAGCGAGAGCGTATCACGCATTTCGCGAATGAGTCAAAGCGAGCGGACTTCGCGTCCTTTGCGCCCTTGCGGCGAATCCGGTCCGCGCTGAAGTTGACGGGCCGGTCGTGTTTTGCGCATCGTGGTGGGTAAACACACACGGCCGGATTCGGCCGCCACCGGAAGGAGATTCCGCAATGAAACGCGCTTCCCTCGCACTGTGGGCGGTGGCGTTGTGCGCTGCGCTCGGGTGTTCCCAGCCGCGCACGGACGCGCCGTCGGCCACGGTCGCCACGCCAACGACGTCGCAGGCCGACGGTAAGAAGTTGACTTTTGCGGTCGTGCCGAAAGGATTAACGCATCAGTTCTGGCTGAGCGTCAAGAAAGGGGCCGAAACCGCCGCGCAGGACCTCGGCATCTCGATCAAGTGGGTCGGACCGGAAAAGGAGACGGAAGTCGTCAAGCAGATCAACATAATCGAGGACCAGATTGGCGCCGGCGTGGACGCGATTGTGATGGCGGCTTGCGATCAGGATGCGCTCGTCGACGTGATCAAGAAAGCTATGGACCGGGGCATTCCGGTAGTCACCATAGACTCGGGCGTGAACTCCGATCTGCCGGTGTCCTTTGTGGCGACCGACAACATCGCGGGAGCGGCCGCGGCCGCGAGGGAACTCGCCAGGTTGATCGGCAATGAAGGCGACGTCGGCCTGATTCCGTTTGTGAAAGGCGCCGGCACCTCCGAACAACGCGAGGAAGGATTCAAGCAAGGCCTTGCGGAGTTCCCGAACGTAAAGCTCGTAAGCGTCCAATACAGCCAGAGCGACGTGGCCAAGGCGATGGACGTCACCGAGGACATGATTACGTCCCAGCCGAACCTCAAAGGCATTTTTGCCGCAAACGAACCCGGCGCGATTGGCGCCGTACAGGCCCTCGAAGCCGCCAACAAGGCGGGCCAGATCAAAATGGTCGCGTTTGACGCCTCGGAGGACGAACTGGCCGCCTTGCAGAAGGGCACCATCCACGCGCTAATCGTTCAGAACCCGTTTCGAATGGGGTATGACGGCGTGAAGGCCGCCTACGACCACCTGCAGGGCAAGGCCGTCGAGAAACGGATCGACACCGGCGTGCAGATTGTCACTTTGGAAAACCTAAACGATCCCGAGATTCAGAAGGTGCTAAACCCGCTCGGTTGACTCAGGGGGGCTCAATCGGCATTGACTCCGGATCTGCATGCAGATTCGTAGCGTCAATCTCGCGCGCGAGCGCGTGGGCGTCTCCATAATCGGGGCGGGTGGCCAGCAGTTTCTTGAGTTCGACTTTGGCGTCGGCGCTGCGGCCGATGGAGTGCAAAGCAAGTGCAAGGTAGTACCGCGCATCGGGGTTGGCTTCGTCCAGCGACAGGGCGCGATGAAACTGCGGTATGGCCTCGTCGAACCGTCCACCGCTGGAAAGTGCAACCCCAAGATTGATCCAGCCGCTCGGGTTGTCAGGCAGAAGCCGGGTGTAGGCACGGTAGGCTTCGGCCGCCTCCGCGCCCTTCCCCAGTTTCATCAATACCCCGCCAAGGCGTGAGTACGCCTTCGGAAAGTCCGGCTGCAATTGCAGGGCTTTCGCATAATGATCCAAAGCGGGGTCGTATCGGCCCTGTTCTTCGAGTGCAACGCCGAGGTTGTAATACGCGGCCGCGTGTGTCGGCTGAACGGCGATTGCCTCGAGCGCCTTCTGTTCCGCCTCAACCCACCGCCCCTCGTCCAGATACAGCACCGAGAGATTGTTTAAGGCGTTGACTTGCTGTCGATCGATCGCGAGCGCGCGGCGGTACTGCTCGGCGGCAAGGTCTGTCGCCCTGCGCTGCTGGTATGCGTATCCGAGCAAGGCATGCGCCGCGGCGTTGTCTCGGGTCACCTCGAGCGTGTGCGTCATCAAGGACTCGCTGTCGCGCCAGCGGCCAAGCTGGGCCCACGAAAGCCCCGCCATCGCCGCGCAAAGCGCAGTCGTCACAATCCTCAGGGACCATTGCGCTGCGGGCCGGCCCGACACGACCTCTCGCGCAAGCCACGCGATCGTGATGAGGACGCCGATCTGGGGCAGGTACATGTATCGGTCCGCGAGGGCTTGGTCGCCGACCTGAACAATGCCAATGACCGGCGTGAGCATCCCAAGGAACCAGAACCATCCCACGGCGAGATAAGGGCGGCTGCGCAGCATGGCGAGGACGAGAATTGAAATTCCGACGAGGACAGCAAGAGAGACCGCCACCCTCCACCACTCCAGACCTGCGGACGGGTACGGATAGAAGACGGCCAGTCGAACAGGCACGAATGTCTTGACCAGATAGGTCGCAGCGGATACGACGGCATTTTCGAGCCGGATTGGCAACGGTACCGACTCGAACGTGCGCACGGCTTCCCCCGCGCGCTGGACGTACAGCGTCACGACGCTGTGCGCAGCGCTCAATGCGAACCATGGGACTTTCTCAACGACGCAGCGCCGAAGGGGCCGCCGCCTCTCATCGCGGGCCCATAGCCGGCGGTGCGGCCACAGGTCTGTCAACAGCGCTACGCAAGGCCACGTCACCGCCATCGGCTTGGACAGCAAGGCCAGAATGAAACAAGCGGTGGTCGCCACATATCGCCCGGCGCCGGGACGCGCGCAGTATCGGGTGTACGCGATCAGGGAAAGTAGAAAGAAGAACGCGCAGAGTACGTCCTTGCGTTCGGACACCCACGCGACGGACTCGACGTGAAGCGGATGCAACCCGAACGCTAGCGCTACGAAAAGCGCCGGATACAACGCGCTGGACGTCATTCGCAGCCAGACCAACACCAGGGCGGCATTGATCGCATGGATGAGCGCATTGGTGAAATGATGGCCGCCCGCCCGGCCGCCATACAGTTCCACGTCGAGCATGTGAGACAACCACGTCAGGGGATGCCAGTTGCTGCGCTCGCCGGTCGTAAATGCCCATACGACGTTTTCAACGGTTAGCCCGCCCATGACGTGGCGGTTTTCGTACACATAACCGGGATCGTCGAAGACGATGAATTCGTGGGTCGTCACCCGGCTGTAAAGCAGCAGCGTGGCGGCGAAAACCAGGATTGCCGCGGTACCGATTTGTCGTCGCGTATTTGTGCTCATTGGGTTTTCGACGGCGTGTTCCATACTGGGGTAACGCCCTACAGCACAAGCACGCCGGACCCGTTAATCTGATCCGCTTTCAGTTTTTGGAGCGCCTCGTTGGCTTGGTCGAGCGAGAACGCCGTCGTGTGCGGCCGAATGGGAATTCGCGCTGCTTCCGCCAACAGTTCGCGCCCATCCTCCCGCGTGTTCGCCGTGACACTGTGGATATTGCGCTCGTAGAACATGTGCTGCTCGTAGTTCAACTGCGGAATATCGGTCATGTAGATACCGGCGAGCGCAAGCGTGCCGCCTTTATTCAGTGCGGCCAGCGCGGGCGGAACCAGTCCTCCGGCAGGAGCGAAGAGGATCGCGCTGTCGGCCTTGGCCGGCATGCCCGCCGGCGTGTCGCTTACCCAGTCCGCTCCCATTTCGTCCGCCAGCCGCATGTGCCGTTCTCCCCGGGTGACCACATAGACCGTGCAACGCCGGTGTTTGGCGATTTGCAGCACGACATGCGCCGAGGAACCAAAGCCATACAAGGCCAACGTCCCCCCATCGGGCACTTGCGCTCGCTTCAACGCGCGGTAACCGATGATGCCGGCGCACAAGAGCGGCGCCGCCTCGACATCGGTAAACGCGCCGGGAATCTCGTACGCGTACTGCTCCGGGACCACGGCGAACTCAGCGTATCCGCCGTCCGCATGGTATCCGGTAAAGCGAGAATCTTCGCACAGGTTCTCCTTGCCCGACCTGCAAAAGCCGCAGGCGCCGCAGGTGTGCCGAAGCCATGCAATGCCGACCCGTTGGCCCGGTTGGAACCGCCTTGCGCCTTCACCCAGGCCATCCACCACCCCGACTATTTGGTGGCCCGGTATCAGCGGCAGCTTCCAACGCGGCAGTTCGCCTTCTATCACGTGCAGGTCGGTCCGGCAAATCGCGCAGCATCGCACGCGGACCCGGATTTCACCGGCGCCCGGCTCGGGCAGGGGGACGTCAAGCAAACGGAGCGGCGACGATTCGATCGAGGCCAGATGATCCAGCGTCATCGCACGCATGTCCCGCGATCTCCCAAATCGTTAAGTGCATTCACAAAACGTGTTCCATGCGCATTATAACCGAGGGACCGATCCGCCGGTGGCGAGAGACCTGGAACCGTCCCATCGATTCAGGCTTGTAATCGGCCCAGCATTCGTCCCAGAATCTTGCCTGCATGAAGGCATTTGGGAAGGAACCCACATGAAACGCCTGGCCTGGATCGGGGGAGTTCTATGCGCAGCGGCGATAGCAGGAGGTTGTGTGACTAACCGACACGATGCGGCGGCGCCCGCGACCGGTCTGCTCAGCAAGAGTGTGCAACTGGACGGCACCACAATCCCGTATGCTGTGTTTGTGCCCCACGACTTCGACCCCGCGAACACATGGCCGCTCATCGTGTTCTTGCACGGCCGCGGCGAACGGGGCAAGGATGGCGTCCTGCAGACCAAAGTCGGGCTCTACCCGGCAGTGCAAAAGAATCCCGAGCGGTTCCCCTGCCTCGTATTGATGCCGCAATGCCCGATTGACCGGATGTGGGCTTCCGGCTTCGATATCATCGATGCGACGCTCGATCGCACGTTGAGCGAATATCCGATTGACAGAAACCGCATCTACCTCACGGGGCTTTCCATGGGCGGTTACGGCGCCTGGCTGTACGGGGCCGAACGCGACGGGACCTTTGCGGCCCTTTTACCGATCTGCGGAGGCGGGAAGGTCAGCGATGCGCCTCGTCTGGCCAAGACCCCGATTTGGGCGTTTCACGGCGCGGCCGACGCGCTCGTGAACCCGGAAGCGTCGCGCGCGATGGTCGAAGCGGTCAAACAGGCGGGAGGCACCATCCAGTACACGGAATATCCCGGCGTAGCCCACAATGCGTGGGACCTGACCTACAGCAATCCCGAGGTGATTGCGTGGCTGCTCGCACAACACAAGTAGGGTGCCGTTCGTCTACGCATTTCCAGCCTCGTAGGTCTTGAGATATTCAAGGCTTCGCGCAAACGGCTTAAGCCCCGCGACCAGAAACACAAGCGCGACCAGTCCGCCCAATGTACCTACAACGAGCAGCGAGTAATGCACTTTGTTCAGATCCCGGAACACCCGTTCCGTGAATTGGGCCACAGCCAGCGGACCGAGACCGATTCCGATCAGATTCACAACGAACAAATAGATGGCCCCGGCCTGCGCCCTCATCGTTTTCGGCATCATTTCCTGCATCGCCGCGGGGGCGCAGCCAAATGGCATGGCGAGCGCAAACGTCAGTGGCGCAAGCGCGATCATCGCGTAGGTCCCGTTCGGCGCCAGCGGGTAGTAAATGCCGAACGGAATGACGGCCACCGCCGAGATGACGCCGCTGAGCATCTTTCCGTTCGCGTACCCCCTGCGCACGAAACGGTCGGCCAATGCCCCGCCGTATACGATGCCCGCCGAACCGCAGGTCATGATGATGATGCCGTACCAGAACCCGGTCTGCGCGGGGCTCCAGCCGTGGATTCGCTGGAAGAACGTCGGAATCCACATGATGCCCGCGTAACCCACGAAAGCGAGAAACGCAAAGCCCGCATTGTGGCACACAAACGCCCACCGGTTGTCGCGGAGGTAGCGCGCGACTTCGGCAAGCGACGCATGGCGTTCGGGACCGCAGCTTGCCGCGCGCGCGTAGAAGGCGCGCCGTACCGGTTCGCGGACCGTCAACAGTAGAAGCGCGAACAGCAGGCCGGGCACACCAACGACGAGGAAAACTATCTGCCAGGCGCGAATTTCACCAAAAAGGGGCACGACCAGTTCCCCTTGGCCCATCGCATACCGCACGACAAGCCCCCCCAGCAAGTATGCCAGACCGGATCCAATGTATATCCCCATTCCGTATATGCTGATGACTGTCGCAAGGCGTTGGCGGGGAAAGTAATCCGTGAGCAACGAATATGCCGCGGGTGAAAGCGCGGCCTCTCCAATTCCCACGCCGATGCGGAACAGGAACAAATTAAGGTAGGTCCTCACCAGACCGCAGCATGCAGTCATCAGGCTCCAAATCGCGATGCCGATAGCTATGATGCCCCGCCGGCTTTTCCGGTCCGCAAGCCACCCGAGTGGGATGCCGAACAGCGTATAAAAAATCGCGAACGCGGGGCCCATCAACCAGCCCATCTCGCGGTCTGTCACGCCCAAATCCGCTTTGATCGGTTCGACCAGCAGCGACATGATTTGGCGGTCGATGAACGACAGGACGTAGACGACCATGAGTACGCCCAGCACGTACCATGCGTACCCCGCTGGCGGGTAGGGAGGTTCGTGGAATTCGGACTCCGTCGGCGTAACAGTGGGCGACGGGACAGACTCCCTCTCCATGCAATCTCTCTCCTTGCGAGGGCCCGAGTCAGCAGGCAGCTTGACACACACTGAAGATTCCGAAGGCAAAAATCAAGGGAGGAATGACGAGATTCGTCCTGCGCTACCGGTTCAGCGCCGTCCGAGCGTTCGACCGCGGTGCGGGACGCAAACGGTAGGGTGATTCGATTCCGTCGTACTCCGCTTCCACCTCGGCCAAGACGAGGGGCGGCACGGGTTCGGCCGTTGGAAGCCATTTGGCCAGTTGCCCCTCGAACTTCTCACGGGTCGGAAAGCCCTCGGTGAACATGCCCGACAGATAGCTTTCGGTCGTTTCGCGCTGGCACAAGGCCCGGTAATACGCCTGACACCGGTACGCCTCCATCATCGCAATCGATTTGCCGTCCGGCAGGGGCGTATTTACCTGGACTGCCAGCGCGCATTCGCTCATACCCGGCTTGGCGCCCCATCGCAGTTCCGGCGGATGATTGGGGTCAAACGACAAGTCGTACAAGCGGCGTTCCACATCGAGCAGCGTCAACGCGATTCGTTGTCCGGCCGAGTTCGTGTAGTGCATGACCCGCTGCCGGAAGATGCGATCTTTTTCGGCGACCAAGGCGCGGGCCAGATTCCCGCGGTCAACGAGATAGTACTTGTCCAATCCGGTCAAATCGACGAACTCCGGCTTCCGGTCATACCACCGGATGACGTTGTCCATCCAGTCGGCCAGATAGTAGTAGCGGCTTCGAATGTCCACGTCGGTGGAGGCGCTGGTCCACTGCCCCCAGCGGCCGTCCGCGGTGAAAATGTTCTCGCGCGTGCTGTTTTCGGGATAGGTAATCGGGCCATGCGCATTGACGTCGCGCCACGCGTCCTGAACGAATGCCTCGCGCATTCTGAACAGATCGATCAATTCGTCCGCGTACGCGTTCATAAACTCGACCGGAGACACGCGATCCACCGTGCGCAGGCGCGCCTGGATCAATTCATGAAAACTCTCGAGGGGAAGGCCGTTTTCCATGATCCGGCCGGTTTTTGTGATTTCCTCGATCTTGTCGTACTGTTCCGTCGAGTATCCGAATTCCTTCATTTCCTCGTCGGTACGGCGGCGCACGCGCAACACCTCGCCCGTCTCATCCACTTCGGCGATTGGATACCGGAAAATTCGCAACCCTTGAAAACAACCCGCATATTCGCGCCCGGGGTTCTCCGAACGCTTGGGTGGAATGCCCATCACGGCGTTCAGGCCGTTGAACGTATAAATGTCCCGCGAAGCGGCGGTGGTGGCGTCGACGAACCGCAACTCGCCGTGCTTGTCAATGTCCGCAAGCACCAGCACGTGCCCGTCCAGGTAGTGCATCGCGCCGGGTATCAGATAGCGAGGATCGATCGCGACCGGCACGGTGTCGGACTGCTCGTGGCGCTCCCCAAATGGTTCGACCCGGTAGTTGCCGGTATTGAATCCCCGCACCGCGTTGACGACGAAATACTCCAAGGACGGCGCGGTGAAGCTGTTCAGCTCGCCCGAGGGAATGTTGCGCGGCGAGGTGCGCACGTCGCCGCCGCCGGACCGCACATAGGTCATCATCCACGGCAATGCCCGGCGGTAGGAGTAATACGTCGACAAGGCGACCGTAAGTTTTCCGCAGTCCAGGATCCGGTGCATTTCGTACATCAGCGATTCCGGCAGTTGCGGATTGGCCTCGGCCCCGGCAAATTCCGGGTCAAGCAGCAGGTTCATCTCGGGATCGGTCAAGGTGCGGATGAGCTTGGCACGGCGCTGATCCATCGTGCCCTGCGACTTCACCCGGTAGATGGTGTTGATCCATTTGGCGAAGTGGTGGGTCTCCGCAACGTTCCACTGACGGCGGATAGGCCACGCGCCCTTATCACTGTGAATGGAAGGGGGATTCGGGTCCTCCCCTATCGCCGCGCCTGCCAAAAGCAACGCGAGCGGCAGACCTGCCCAGCGCCTCCATACGTTCGCTCGAAAAGGATTCATTCGGTCTGGTTTCTCCTCTCCGCTGCATCCCATCTTCGTTACGCCACGCGACGGCACGCTCCGCTTACTGCTGAAGTTTCTCGGCGCTTCCCGAGGCCGACGCGAGCCGTTCGGGATATCGGCCGTACAGCCACTTGTCAAGCTGTTGGTCAAACTTCGTGCGCACGGGATACCCCGTGGTGAACATCTGCCGCAAGTAGCTGCGCTCGGTCTCGCGCTGACATACCGTTCGATAGTAACGCTGGCGCAGATAGGCCTCATCCGTCGGCACGGGCGCGCCCTTGGGCACAGGCGTCGGCAGCAGCTTCGCCGTTTCGTATTCGGGGGTCCCTTTGCGCGCGCCCCAGCGCAGTTCCGGAGCATGGTTCGGGTCGAACGACAGGTCGTACAGCCGTTCTTCGATGTCGGCCAGCGTGAGCGTCACCATTTCGCCCTTCGAGTTCCGGTATTGCATGGATTTCTCTTTGAAGATCCGGTTCTTCTCGGCGACGATGGCCTCGGTCAGGTCCTCCTTGTCCTTGATGTTGTACTTCTCGAACCCCTTCAAGTCCACAAGCTGCGGCGCAGACTCATACCAGCGGATGGCATTGTCCATCCAATCGGCGAGGTAGAAGTACTTGTTCCGCCGGTCCACATCCGACGAAGGCGAACTCCAAGTTTCCCAACGCCCAAAGGCCTGAAAGATGTTCTCGTCCTCACGTTCCTCCGGATACGTGATCAGCCCGTTCTGCTGCACGTCGCGCCAGGCGTCCTGCACGAACTGCTCGCGCATTTCGTACATGTCCACCAACTCGTCGGCATACTCCTCGAGGAATTCGAACGGCACAATCTTGTCCACTGATTTCATCCGCAGCCGGATGAATTCGTGGAAGCTCTGCAGGCGCATGCCGTCCTCGACGATGACGTGGTTTTCCACCATCTCCGTGATCTTCACATACTGCTCGATCGACATGCCGAACTCTTCCATCTCCTTGTCGGTGCGCCGCCGCACGTTGGTGACCACCCCCGCCCCGTTCGTCTCGGCGATCGGATAGCGGTATACGCGCAACCCCTGGAAACACCCCGCAAGGGGATTCGGCCCGTCCGACATCGGCTCAAGCCCCGACACCGCGTTCATTCCGTTGTACGTGTAAATCTCGCGCGATTTCGTCGTGCTCGCGTTGATGAAATGCAGTTCGCCGTACTTGTCGATCTGCGCCAGCAGCAGGCAGTGGCCGTCGGTATAGTTCATCGTGCCGGGGATCAGATACCGCTTGTTGACGGCCACCGGCACCGTGTCCGACCAGTCCGACCGCCTGTTGTTCGGTTCGACCCGGAAATTGCCGGAATTAAAGCTGGTTACCATCTCGCGGAAAAACGCGTCGACGGAGGGGCTCTTGAAGCTGTTCACGCTTCCGACCGGAATATTCGCGGGCGCGGTGCGCACATCTCCCTTTGTCGGCGTCACAATAGTCGTCATCCACGGCAGCGCCCGACGATAGGCGTAGTACGCAGGCAAGGTGATGGCGAATTTCGCGCAGTCCGTGATGTTGTGGAGCATCCGGATCGTCCCCGCCGGCAGTTGTGGATTGCTCCCCTGACCCGCGAACGACGGATCGAGCAAGAGGTTAATCTTGGGGTCCGTCAGTATCCGGTCCAGCTTCGCGATACGCTGCTCGACGTCCCCTTTCGTCTTGGCCACGTAGAGGTGCTCCATCCACTTCGCGAAATGCTGGGTCTCCGCAACCGTCCACTGACGCCGGATCGGCCACGCCCCCTGGTTCGAGCGCAAGGTCGGCGGGTTCGGATCCTGCGCCCATACCTCGGCTGACATGAGCAGCACCAAGACGAAGCCACCCGCCGATCTTAACCATCCGCGAACGAGAACGTAACGCTGTAACTGCATGAGGGACACCTGCTTGAGTATGTTGCGCCGGACAAGTTCCAGAACCTGATCCATTCACATGAATGCAATCAATCACGCAAGGTTGTTCGTCTTCCACCTAAGCCGACGACGTATTCTACAGGATCAGTACCGAAATGTCCCGCAAAACCGGCGAGTCCGCCACGGTCAAGTGAGTCGGCTTTGAAACAGAACGGAGGCGACTACGAAACGACTCGACAGGAGTACGCGCTCCCGATTTGCGTTCGGCCCGCCTGCGCAATATGGGCCGGCCGCGCGCCGTAAGACCGCGTCAAACCGCTCCAACCCGCAGGACGTTTTGCGCGATGCAGGCGCGAAAAGGCACCATATTCAAAAAATCCTTACAATCTAAACCGTCGTAGCGAACATTGGAAGAGGAGCAAACCCGTGTCCGCCAGCCGCCGTGTTCTTGTCGTGGGTAGCGCGAACATCGACTTGGTCACGCGTGTTCCCCGCATTCCCCGGCCGGGGGAATCGGTGATCGGCGAGTCGTTCGCCACGTTCACCGGCGGTAAGGGCGCGAACCAGGCGGTGGCGGCGGCGCGGCTCGGCGCGCAGACGTGGTTCGCGGGCTGTGTCGGCAATGACGCCTTTGGCGAAATGCAGCGCGCGTCACTCGCGGCCGAAGGCATTGATTTGACGTACTTGAAGTCACATGCAACGGAACCGACCGGCACCGCGGTCATTTGTGTGGCGGACTCCGGAGAGAACGCGATTGTGGTGACACCCGCCGCAAACGGCGGCATCACGCCGGATGACGCGCAGTCGCTGGAATCAGTGATGGCGGACTCCGACATCGTCCTACTTCAACTCGAGATACCGCTGGATACGGTGGAAGCCGTGCTGGCCTTGGCCCGCAAACGCGGCGTCACGTCGATTCTCGACGCGGGTCCCGCGCAGAAAGTTTCGGCCCGGCTTGTCGAGTTGGCGAGCATCGTGTCGCCGAACGAGACCGAGGCCGAGGCGATGACCGGCATCCGCGTCAATGACGTCGAGGCGGCGCGACACGCCGGCGCGCACCTCATCGAGTTGGGCGCGCGCGAGGTCGTCATGAAACTCGGCGCCCACGGCGCGCTGTACATGAGCCCGGTCGAGTGGTTTCACGTGCCGGCGTTCAAAATCGAGGCGGTCGACACCGTCGCGGCGGGTGACGCATTCACGGCCGCTCTCGCGCTGATGTGGGGCCGCGCGCCCACGTTGGACGCGGTCCGCTTTGCGAACGCCGCGGGCGCGCTCGCGGCCATGGCCGCCGGCGCGCAACCGTCCATGCCGACACGGGCCGCCGTCGACGCGTTTCTCAGAGAAAGGGGACATTGAACCGTGAAGGACACGTTGAAGTATTCGGCATCCATCATGTGCGCGGATTTGGGCAATCTCGAACGGGACCTGCGCGTACTCGAGGAAGCCGGGTGCGATGAACTGCACTTTGACATCATGGACGGTCTGTTCGTCCCGAACTTCACGCTGGGGTTTGACATCATCAGGGCCGCCCACCGGGTTTGTTCGTTGCCATGTCACGCGCACCTCATGGTCACAAATCCCGAGCGATACATCGAACGATTCGTGGAAGCGGGATGCAGCTCGGTCAGCGTACACGTCGAAACCTGTACGCATGCGCACCGTACGCTCGACCAGATCCGCGCCGCGGGCGCGTCCCCCGGCATCGCGATCAACCCCGCCACGCCCCTCACCAAACTCGAGTACCTGTTGGACCGCATCGATCGGGTCCTGGTCATGACTGTCGATCCGGGGTACGCAGGGCAGTCGATTATCGGTACGTCGTTCGAGCGTGTTCGCATCCTGGGCGAAAACCTCCGCTACCGGGAACTGCGGGCGACCATCGAAGTAGACGGCAACATCGATGTGCGAAACGCCGCGCAACTCGCGAACCTTGGCGCGCGGATCTTCGTCCTGGGCAGCTCAAGCATTTTCAAGGGGAACGGCAGGTTGCAGGAAAAGTTGGCCGCGTTTCGCGCTGCGGTGGACGACGCGCGCAAGGTGGTGTGAATCGCGCGCCCCGACTAGCCCGCATTTCTCACCAGTCGCTCCCGATGACGGGAGCGACTGGTGAGAAATGCTCAGGAGATAGCATAGAAGTCAATCGGGTGAGGATTTTTCAAACCAACAGCCTGTTTGCCCTGTCGCTGCAGAAAGGTATCTGCCGCACGAAGTTGTATCCTTCATTGCCCGCGGGTGTGAAAAATCCGGGCTAGACGAACTCGACCGTCTTGTCCAAGATTGCGATGGTCAATCGTGACACGCAGACGAGCCGGCCTTTGTCGTCGAGCACTCGCGTCTCCCACACCTGGGTGGTCTTTCCGAGATGGACCGGTCGTGCCGAGGCGGTCACCGTGCCGTCGCGGACGGCCCTGATATGGTTGGCGTTGACTTCGAGCCCCACCGGGAACTGCTGTTCGGGATTGACGATCATAAGGGCGCCGATGCTTCCGAGCGATTCCGCCAACAGGACGCTTGCCCCTCCATGAAGGAGGCCCATCGGCTGGAAGGTGCGATGGTCGACTGGCATCGTCGCCACGAGGTAGTCCTCACCGATTTCCGTGAATCGGATGCCGAGCGGCTCGTGAATCGTGCCGCGGGCCATGCCGTTGATTTCGTCCAGCGAATACTCCCGGAACCAGATGCTCATGGGGTGGAAGGCCCTATTTCAGCACGGTCGCAATGGCCGTACAGAGCGCGTCCATGTTGGCCGGGGTCATGCCGGCCACGTTGATACGCCCGCTCCCGACGATGTACACGGAGAACTGGGATTTAAGCGCCTCGACGTGGTCCTTGGTCAATCCGGAAAACGAGAACATGCCTTTCTGTTTGACGAGAAATGAGAAATCCTGCGCCACGCCTTTGGCCCGCAGCGTCTCGACAAACAATTGGCGCATGCCGGCGATGCGATCGCGCATCGTCCTCACTTCACCCTCCCATTCCGTGCGCAGGGCGGCGTCCTGGAGAATCGTCGTCACGATATTGGAACCGTGTGCGGGCGGGTTCGAGTAGTTCGAACGGATAACGCGTTTGAGATGGCTAAGCGCCTTCTCCGCAGAACCGCGGGAGTCGGCCACAAGCGTGAGCGCTCCGACCCGTTCGTTGTACAGACCGAAGTTCTTGGAGAACGACGAGCACACGAGCAGCTCCCTGCCGGGGGCAAGGAACTGGGCCACGCCCTGCGCGTCCTCGTTCAGCCCGTCCGCCAGACCTTGATACGCAAAGTCGAAGAGCGGCACCCAACCCTGTCTGGCCGATACATCGGCAATCGCCTGCCATTCCCCGACGGAGGGATCCATGCCGGTCGGGTTGTGGCAACAGGCATGCAGCAGGACCACGTCGCCCGCCGGTACGTTTTTCAGCGCCGACATCATTCGATCAACATCCAACCGCTTTTCCGCCGCATCGTAGTAGGGATACGCGGATACGCCGATTCCCGCCGCTTGAAAGATGCTGGGATGGTTTGGCCAGGTCGGTTCGCTCAACCAGACCTTCGCGTCCGGCTTCACGAGCTTGATCAAGTCGGCCGCCACCCGCAACGCTCCGGTTCCGCCCGGTGTATGCGCGGTCACGCAGCGGCCCTCCGCCATCACAGGGTGCCCCGCCCCGAACAGCAGTTCCTGCACGGCCGCACTGTACTCCGGCGTACCGCTGTTCGGATTCACGTAGTTCTTCGTTTTCTCGGAAGCTAGAATGCGTTCTTCCGCCTTCTTGACCGAATGGAACACCGGCGTTCTGCCGTTCTCATCGCAATATACGCCGATTCCAAGATTGATCTTGTTGGGGTTTGGGTCCTTCTTGAACGCCTCGCTCAGACCGAGAATCGGGTCCGGCGGCGCCATGTCCAGCACTTCAAACATCCGACATCCTTTCTATGCGCGTCAGCGGCCCGCGGATGGCGTATTTCCGGTCCGTGGCATGCGAGACTGTTGGCACGCCGCGATCGCCTCGGCACAGGCCGAACGCCCGCTACTTTCCGCTATGAGATGCGGCATGGGGCGGTAGTGTACCGCTCAGACGCAGGCGCTGCCAATTCTGCAGACACACCGACCTTTCACAGTTGGGAGAACCAAAGGCCACGCAATACCATCACAGCGCGATGACCTGCCGCTCGCGGGCCATGTGCATGCTTGCCTCGCGCACGACTGATTCCGCCGCACGGCCTAGCCCGCATTTCTCACCAGTCGCTCCCGATGACGGGACCGACTGGTGAGAATTGCTCAGGAGATAGCATACAAGTCAATCGGGTGAGGATTTTTCACACCAACACCCCGTTTTCCCTGTCGCTGCATAAAGGTATGTGCCGCACGAAGTTGTATCCTTCCTTGCCTGCGGGTGTGAAAAATCCGGGCTAGCACAGTCGCCTGAGAACGAATGGCGCATGCGGCCGCCACGCCGGAACCCACAAAACCTTGGGTACCGGTCGGTTCGGGCCGCCAGCGAATGGGTTGGCGCAAGGGGGAATGGCCAGATTCCTGTTGGAATTACCGAATGGTTCTGCTATAATCCGCCCGACTTGGAGCGGTTCTATCTAAGTTGTTTTACTTTCGCAAGTTACGCAGCTCCGAACACTGTCCCCGCTGGCGGGCTGCTTAAGGGGTTGGATGGTCAAGTCTCTACTCAGTTATCTTCCCGGGCTTTTCTCCCACGACATGGGTATCGATCTGGGTACCGCCAATACCTTGGTCTATGTCCGGGGTCAGGGCATCGTCCTGAGCGAACCGTCGGTCGTCGCGATTAACAAAGATACCGGCAAGGTCAAGGCCGTCGGCAACGAGGGCAAGAGCATGATCGGCCGCACGCCGGGCAACATTGTCGCCATTCGTCCGCTGAAAGACGGAGTGATCGCGGACTTCGAGATCACCGAGCACATGCTCCGGCACTTCATCAATAAGGTCCACAACCGGCGGCGGCTGGTCATGCCGCGCGTGGCGATCTGCGTGCCGTCGGGGATCACGGCGGTAGAAAAGCGGGCCGTTACAGAGAGCGCGTCGCGGGCCGGCGCCAAACAGGTGTACACCATCGAAGAACCGATGGCCGCGGCTATCGGCGCGGGCCTGCCCGTGCAGGAGCCGCAGGGCTGTATGATCGTGGACATCGGCGGCGGCACGACGGAAGTCGCCGTCATCTCGTTGGGCGGGATAGTACATGTCAATTCGGTCCGCGTGGCGGGCGACGAAATGGATCAGGCCATCATCCAACACCTCAAGCGCACCTACAACATGATGGTGGGCGAACGCACGGCGGAAGAAATCAAGATCGCAATCGGTTCGGCGTTTCCGCTCAAGGAAGAAATGGAAATGCAGGTCAAAGGGCGGGATCAGGTGATGGGCCTGCCGAAAATTCTTACAATAACATCCGAAGAAATCCGCGAAGCGTTGCGTGAACCCGTCTCGTCGATCGTCAACGCGGTCAGGGTCACGCTGGAGCGCACGCCGCCGGAACTGTCCGCGGATATCGTCGACCGCGGCGTCGTGTTGGCGGGCGGCGGAGCGTTGCTGCGCGGATTGGACCAGTTGCTTTCTAAAGAAACCGGCCTCCACGTGACGGTCGCGGAAGACCCCCTGACCGCGGTCGTGCTGGGGACCGGAAAGTATCTCGAGGCGATTCGACGTTTCAAGGACGTGGAATCGTGACGTCTTAACGCCCGCGATGAGTTGGTGTTGACGAAGTATTTGATTTTGGATTCTGGATTTTGGATTGGCGGAGTTGGAGGGCGGCCCAGGGGCCGGATGCCAGACGCGGTCAGTCCCACATCCAGAATGCAAGATTGAGGCTTTGTCGTGTATCTGTCTCGCCGCATAAACGAGAACCGGCCGGCAGTCATTTTGGCCGTCCTCGTTGCGCTGTCGCTCGGCTCGCTCGCATCGGGCACCAAAGGGAACTTTATTTCGCGCCCTCTCGGCATCGCGGGGTCCGTGATCGCCTATCCGTTCTGGCGGGGCCTGGCGGCGGCCGAGAACAGCGTGAAGTACGTCACGGGGATTGTCGTGGCGTA
>BTUX01000048.1:0-21724 GCA_045863315.1 Candidatus Hydrogenedentota bacterium
GACTTCTATGCTATCTCCTGAGCATTTCTCACCAGTCGCTCCCGTCATCGGGAGCGACTGGTGAGAAATGCGGGCTAGATCCGGTCGAACTCCGATCGGAACGAGCGCGACATGAACGCATCGAATACACGCGGCGCGAACGTTCGCACCCACCACGAGGTCTTGCCGAGGCCTGACAACACGACGAAACTACGTCGCCTCGTCGTTGCCCGATAGAGGGCCTCCGCTACTTCATCCGGCGTCGCCATTGCGCCCAGTTTCGACCGGCCCGCGCCTGCTCGGCTCCCATCTCCGGCCAACGCGGTGGTTTCCAGTTTTGATTCGGTGAAACTCGGACAGACCACAGTCACCGATACCCCATGCCGCTTCAGTTCACATCGCAACGTGTCAAAAAAACCGTGAAGCGCGTGCTTGCTGGCACAGTAGCCGCTGCGCGCCAAGAGGGGCGCAAATCCCGCGACGCTACTGACGACGACAATCCGACCCTGGCGTTTTGCCAGGTGCGGCAGTGCGGCTTTCGTGCAATACACCGCCCCAAAGAAGTTGACATCCATGACCTTCCGGCATACGTCCGGCCCGGTGCGTTCGAAAAGGCTGAAATGCGTGATCCCGGCGTTGTTGACCAGGACGTCAATACCTCCCCATCGCGACACAGTGAGTGAAACCGCCGCTTCGCACGCCGCTTGGTCCGTGATGTCGCAGGGGACGGTGAGGATTTGAATCGATTCGGAACGCAGCGATTCGGCCTCCGCGTCCAACGCTTCCGAGTTGAGGTCCAGCATGGCGATTCGCGCGCCTTCGCGTCCGAACCGCCGGCACAACGCGCTGCCGATACCGCCGGCAGCGCCTGTAATGAAGACCACCTTGTGTCGATACATCGTGACGAAGGTCCTTTTTTTCGCCGTTATTGATTTGACGTCCGAAGCCCCATCTCCGTCACATCCGCGCTATCGTCTCGCGCTTGCATACATTTCAAATGCCTCTGCCGTCGTCTTCCGTGGTACATACCCAAACTCCGCTTTGAGGCGGTCGTTGGCCAACACGGGGCGGTACCGCAAGAAATCCACCTGTTCGGGCCCGTACCGCGTCAGACCGAGCGACTTCATTACCCTTAGGGCGGCGCGGACAAGGCCCGCCGGCAGCGGGAGGTATGGTTTGTGTAAACGCTGCGCGATTTCCCTCAGCGTGAGTGTGCCGTCTCCAGCCAGATTGTAAATCCCACTACGCTGTTCCAGGACGCCCTTGATAATACAGGCGACAACGTCGTGGTCCCAGATGAATACGAACGGCGTTGACGTTCCCCGCAGCCCCATGACAATGCGCTTTTCAAACAGGTTCGTAATCTGGTTCGAGGTCCGTTCCCCGAGAATGGTTCCAGGTCGAAATACCAATTGCTTCAATTCCGGATAGGATTCTCGATATTCGGCAAGCATTTCTTCGACCAATCGCTTGTGATCGGCATACGCGATCTCGGGATTCCCGCGAAGCGGATGGTCCTCGCGAAGCGGCTCCGGATTGTCGGGATGATATCCGTAGGCGGCACCGCTGCTGGTCACGACAATATGCCTCACGCCGGACGCCACGCAGCACTCCAGAACATTTTTCGTGCCCAGAACATCGACGGAGAACTCGAAGGCGCGGTCGCTTCGCTTGCCGGGCGTGACAATGGACGCGAGGTGAACGACGCTGTCTACTTCGCCTTCGCGGATGACGTCGGCCAGATCGTGCGACCGGACATCACAGACGACGTATTCAACGCCGGGGCACCGAAGCGGCTCTTCAATCTCGCGCACGTCCAGCGCGATGATGCGCCGAAACTGATCCCGAATTGCTGACAGCGATCGTACGGTCTCCAAACCCAGGTACCCGCCGGCGCCCGTCAACAGGAGCGATGGGGGAGAAGAGGACTTGCTCACGCCGCACCTTCCTCGGCCAACTGGGGCAGCGGTGTCCGCGACCACCACCATGCCAGCGACAGCCCCGCGATGATATGCCACACGCCCCAGAAGCCTGCGACCAAGGTCATACCCCCTAGGCCGGGAAAGAAACCGAAAATCAACGTGAGACCTAGCGCGGAATTCTGAATGCCGACTTCAATGGTAACGGCCCGCACGTCGGGGGAGTCCAGCCTAGCCAGTCGCGTCGTGCAGTATCCCACTGCGAAGGCCAACGCGCTGTGAGGCAGCACGGCGAGCAATATAAGTCCCAAGTGATCCATAAATATCGAAAGATTGTCCTTGAAGACCGCCGCAATGATGAAGAGCAGTGCGCAAACTGAACTAATCTTGAACGGCCTGTGCAAGCGGTCCGCGACGGAAGGGAAACGTCGCGCCACTACGAGACCTGCCAGCAAAGGAATGCCGATGATGTACAGCACGGCCAACAACATTTCGACGGGGTCCAGTGCGATACGGTGAAGCAGCGGGGCGGTGTCGGGGTTCATGCGTCCCCAAAACGTCGTGTTCAGCGGCGTCATGGCTATCGCTATGAATGTCGAAACCGCGGTCATGCTGACTGATAGCGCCGTATTCCCCTTTGAAAGATAGGTAATAAAGTTGCTCATGTTCCCCCCCGGACACGCCGCGACCAGGATCATACCCAGCGCAATGCTGGGGTGGGGGCGAAGCAGGAGCGTCAGCAGGAAGGTGAAAGCGGGGAAAAGGAGAAACTGGGCCGCCAGACCCAGCAGTGGCGCCTTGGGGTTCCGCAGGATTCGCTTGAAGTCGTCGCCCTTAAGGTCCAACGCCACGCCGAACATGATCACGGCAATTATCGTATTCACGATCCAGACGTTGTCCGGGTTGAAGTTGAGTTGAACGCTGTCCAAAGAACGGTTATCAAGCATCGGACGCTGCCTTCACTTTAAGCATTACATCCGCAGATTCTACGACAGACTCTACGCCGCGTGGAAAATACGGCGTAAGGAAATCGTCAACGGCCGTCTTGAATTTGTCCGGCGCCGCGTAGAAGGCGCCGTGACCATCGGGAAGTTCAACGAACGCTTTCGGCTGATTGGCGGCGTGGAAAAGTTGGCGTCCGTGCCGAAACGGCACCGTGGTGTCGTCGCGTCCATGCAGAATAAGCACCGGACATCGCACAGACCCAATTTTGGCCAGATTGTCGAATCGATGTTTCAAAACTAAACTTACCGGAACGTATGGCAACATAGGGCGTATGATGTCTGCGAGACTCGTGAACGGGCTCAGCAGGACGAGCGCTCCCGGGTTCAACTCTGCTGCAACGTCGACGCTTGGACCCGAACCCATTGACTCTCCGAAAATGACGATACGACTTGGTTCCTCGCCCACGACATCGATAAGGTACCGCCAAGCGGCGCGCGCGTCCGCGTAGCAGCGGGACTCCGAGCATGAGCCTGTGCTGCGCGCATATCCACCGTACTCGTAGAGAAGCACATTAAAGCCCAAGTCGTGAAGCGCCTTCGCCAGGTTCAATCGCTCAGCCATGGTTTCGCCGTTGCCGTGCGAAAACAGAACGGTCCCCCGCGCGTTTTCCGCCGGGAGTAGCCACGCTTCGGAAGTTTCACTATCCACATTCAGAGTAACGTGTCTATAGGTGACGAAACCGGCATCTTCCGGGGTTCGATTCGATGGCGGCGGCGAAGGAAATATCAGTCGGGCCTGGAAAGTGTAAAGGAGCGCGAGTGCGAGGAGGTACAGAGCAAGTGGCAGCGTGAGCGCCGCACCAAAGACATACCACAGCCATCTCTTGTGACTGTGCGGACCGCGGCCTGCGGGTTTCTCGGGTTGGTTTTGCGACGCGATTCCCCCCTCGTGCTGTACATCGTTCGCACTCATATGTCTGTCACACCGCGACCGCCTTCATGATCCCAACCGCCTAACGGCCCGCCGGCTCCTGGTGCATTTCCTTGAACGCCTTCAGGCTGGGGGCCCACATGTGTTTGACCGGATCGACGTCCACGTGAATCACCGAACACTGGGCGGATTCCGCCGAGCGGGCCAGCGCTTGTTTGAGCTGATCGGGTGATGCGACCCGCTCGCCGCGGGCGCCCATGCTCTCCGCCAGCTTGTCCCATTGAATCTCGCCGAGATCGGCGTTGATCGCCTCGATGGGGCCAAGCGATTCGTTTAGCGCGCCGAGCGTGGCAAACTGTTGGCTGACGCCTTCAATGATTTTCCGGTAAGGGCGCATCGTAAACTGCTGGTTCATTTTCACCATGCCCCATTGTTTGTCGCAGCAAACCAGGTAGGTAACCGCCAGTTTGTTGCGCACGGCGGTCTCAATTTCCTGCGGATGAAACCCCATGGCGCCGTCTCCGATGATGCAGTACACCTGACGTTGGGGACAGGCCACTTGCGCGCCGAGGGTCTGCGCCACTCCCGCGCCCAACATCCCGAACTTGGCGGTTTGCAACACGGTGTTGGGTGAGCGCACCGTCCGAAAGAAGTGCGCCCAAATCGCGGTATTTCCCCCGTCCACGACACAGATTGCGTCCGGCGCAAAAGTCTGTTCGCAAAGATGCGCTACGTGGGCCGTGTTCATTGGCGCGTCCGAATCCTGGAGATGCTTGTTCAGTTTGGCGCGGTTCGCCGCCGCCTGGCCTTGGTACTTGGCGATGTACGTCGCGCGCTTGTCCCGCGGCACGCGATCCCGCAACGGAGTCAGGACGTCAATCAGCATGCGAAGGAATACCTTTGCGTCGCCCAGCACAGCGAGATCCACCGGCTTGTTGAGGCCCAGGATTTCTTCGTCGATGTCTACCTGAATCATCTTTTGCTCGACGGGCGACCGCCAGTACGGCGCCTTGCCCCACCAGTCGGTCTCGCCGAGCCGTGAGCCAAGGTTTAGCACGACGTCGGCGTCATTTCGCACGACATGATTCAAATTCACATGGATCATCGGAACAGCCAGTTCGTGGTCTTCAGGAAAGACGCCGCGGGCGGCCCAACTCGTGCAGACGGGCGTGTGCAGCAGTTCGGCGAGTTCTCTGAGTTCGTCGAACGCAAGGGCATGAACAATCCCGCTGCCAGCGTGAATCAGCGGTAGTTCGGCCTTTAACAGCAATTCCGCCGCCGCCTCGACCTGATTATGGCCGGGCTCGATGGGGTCCGTTCGCCGGTACTGGCGCGGATCCAAGAATCCGCCCGCGTAGTCCTCGCCGTTCATAAGGTTCTCCGGCACATCCACATGCACAACGCCGGGCCGGCCATGAAATGATTTGCGAAACGCTCGGCGCATGAATTCCTGGATGCGATTGAACGACGGTACCGCGCCGCTCCACTTGGTCATCGGTTTCATGACGCCGACTTGATTGAAGTACTGGTACGTGCCGCCCCGATCCGGATATCCGATGCCGACGCGCCTCGTGCTTGTCAGCAGCAGTACGCGGTTGCCTTCTCCGTTTTCGACGGCAACGCCCGGCAGTGCGTTGGCCACGCCGGGGCCATTGCTCGCCATGCAGACGCCCAGCTTTCCCGTCAGACGCGCATACGCCCCCGCCATGTGCACCGCCGAAGTCTCGTGCCGGGGCGTTATCAGTTCGATTCCGTACTTGCGCAGATTGGAATAGAGACCGAAGTACGTCCCGTCGATAATACCGAAGACCTTCTCGACCCCTTCGGCCTTCAGCATGCGGGCGATCATCTCGCCCCCCGTCATTTTGTCCATGTTCCGCCCCTCGATGCGCTGAACCCAGCCCGGCGCGATTCTGCGTGACGGACGGCACGCATTCAAGTTACTATGCGTAAGAGCCGAATTCATACTCGCCGCAGTCACGCGATATGCACCGGGTCCCGGGAGCTTAACGAGTCTGCCGTGTATACACAACCAAATCGAAAAACCGTCATCGTGACCGGTGGCGCCCAAGGCATAGGGATGGCGACCGCGCACGCCTTTGCGCGTTCGGGCGCATCCGTTATCATTGCCGACATCGACCGCGAGGCCGGGGAAGAGTGGGAGGGGCGGCTTGTGCAGGAGGGGTTCCATGCAGTCCACATTCCGTGTGATGTCGCGGAGGAGGCGCAAGTCGCGTCAATGATCGAAGAATCAGTCAAACGATTGGGCGCGATTGACGTGCTCATCAACAACGCCGGAATCGGTTGGATAGGCGGTTTCATGGACCGCACCACGGCCGACTGGGATCGTGTCATTAACGTGAATTTGCGTGGCGCGTACCTGTGTTCCCGTTACGCCGCTCCCCACATGCCGCCGGGTAGCGCCATTGTGAACATCGCGTCCACCCGCGCGGTCATGTCCGAGCCCGACACGGAACCGTATGCAGCCTCGAAGGCGGGCCTGCTGGGCCTTACCCACGCGCTCGCACTGACCTTGGGCGAACGAGGGATCCGCGTCAATGCGATCAGCCCGGGGTGGATCGATGTCAGCAATTGGAAGAAGTCGTCCGCCCGCAAGCAGATCCATTTGTCCGAACGCGACCACAGGCAGCACCCGGCGGGCCGGGTAGGCCGACCCGAAGACATCGCGGAACTGTGCCTATTCCTTTCCGACGCCGAGCGCTCGGGATTCATTACCGGCCAAAACTTCGTTTGCGACGGCGGCATGACGAAAAAGATGATCTACGTCGAATGAGTCGGCCCATTTTAGAACGGCCCCTTCATCAGCCGGATTCCCGGAGTCGCGAATGTTCGGCGGGCGCACGGTGTTTCTGTGGCAACGTTTAGTCGTTCTGGACAGATCCAGGCCCGAAACGGGAGCTTGACTATGCGGCATCGCGCGGTATTCGTAGGGGTCGTTATGCTGCCCTGTCTCGGTTGCGTCACGACCTTGCCCCGCGAACGTCCATTCACCCGGGAATGGGCCAATTATCATCAGAATCAGCGGGAATTCGAGGAACGCAAGCAGCGGGTTCGCGGCGGAGAGTGGGTGCTCTTCGGCAGGCGCAACTCGACACGCGCCGCCGTGGTCATGGACGATGAAGGAAAGCCCCGTCTCAACGTGGGCAAGACGCGCGGACTCAGCGCAGACTTCGATATCGATACCGACGACGCCAGCGTCGAGTTCAAGTACAAGAAGGGTTTCACGATCAAGCCGAATCGTGACGAGTAAAACATGTCACCGCACTGTGCAAGGAACACGCGGAAATAGCATAAATTTTGGTTTCCTGATTACTCCGCGCTCCACGAGGCACTGTTCCAATGCAAAATTAGCGGAATGCGTCAATCGGCCGTGGGTCTTTGCATCACGATAGATATTCATCAGGACGCGGTCTAGGTCGTTACCGGGAACAGCGCTTACCATCCGGACAACTTCCTCACCTACGTCAAGCATACGTCCCCCGGAGGCAGCCGTCTGCTGAAACTCCAGAAGAAAACGCAAACGTTCCTCCCTCGCTTCGCCCGCGTGCCGTAGGGCCAGCTTTAACAGGGCCGCGCCATTTGCACGGTCGCGAAACAATGATTCGTCGACTCGGCGCGCCTCTTGTATTCGAATCCAGAAGCGGGCCAAATCCTCTTCCTTTACGTGGTCGGCGAAATAGCGCGTGGCCTCAGCCATGAAGCCTTGAAACGCTTGATCCCGGCTATCGTAGTGACGCTCCACAGCCTCGAGTACGGCTGACGCGGATTCACTGCCGCCTCGTTCTTGTCGGAGTTGTCTCAGCGCAAACTTGCTTTCATCGAGCGCTCCGTTGCGCAACGCTTCTTGTGAGGTCTTCCAGGGGGACTCGTACCGAAACGCAATGGTATTTTTGGTAAGTTCCATGAGCGTCACGCGGTTCCAAACCGCTTTATAATAGGCTAAGGACTGTTTCGAAACGAAGCACTCGGTCCTGCAAACATGACAAGAGTGGGGAGTTTAGCCGAGTTTTCGCTTGGCATGGGACTTGCCATGCCATTGGGGGCTACCATGGCCCAGGAGGTAAACGTTGATGCGATTGGACAAGTTAACCATCAAGGCGCAGGAAGCCCTATCGGAAGCGATGGACTTGGCGTCGAAGCGGGGGAACCCCGAGATTACGCCGTTGCACATGCTGGACGCGTTGCTTGCTCAGGAGCGAGGCGTTGTGGGGTCCATCCTGCAACGCCTTGGCGTCCATGCCGACACCGTCCGCGCGGAGATTGACCGACGGCTCGCTGCTTTGCCGCACGTGAGCGGCGCACCTGCTCAAATCGGCCTCGGTGCGAGCGCGCAGCGAGTACTTGATGCGGGCTGGAAGGCCGCCCAACAACTGAAGGACGAATACCTGAGCACGGAGCACATGCTGCTCGGCATGCTCGACGTGCGCGGTGAACCGGCTGGTGACGCGCTCAGGCAACTCGGTGTCACTCTGGACGGTGTGTTGCACGCGCTGAAAGAGGTGCGCGGTTCCCAACGAGTCACCGACCCGAACGCGGAGGACACCTATGACGCGCTGGCAAAGTACAGCCGCGACCTGACCCAACTCGCGCGGGCGGGTAAACTGGATCCCGTGATCGGGAGGGACGAAGAGATTCGCCGTGTGATCCAAGTGTTGTCCCGTCGAACGAAGAACAATCCCGTGCTAATCGGCGAACCGGGGGTTGGCAAGACCGCCATCGTCGAGGGGCTTGCGCAACGCATCGTGGCAGGCGATGTGCCGGAGAACTTGAAAAACAAGCGCATTGCCGCACTCGACCTCGGCGCGCTGATTGCCGGCTCGAAGTTTCGCGGCGAGTTCGAAGATCGCCTGAAAGCCGTTTTGCGCGAAATTCAGGATGCCCAAGGGGCGGTCATCCTGTTTATCGATGAACTGCACACGCTCGTCGGCGCGGGCGCCGCGGAAGGCGCGATGGACGCCTCGAACATGCTCAAGCCCGCTCTTGCCCGAGGTGAACTGCACTGCATCGGCGCTACGACGCTGGACGAATACCGCAAACATATCGAGAAAGACGCTGCGCTCGAGCGCCGCTTCCAACCCGTCTACGCGGGCGAGCCGGACGTCGAAAGCACCATCGCGATCCTGCGCGGTCTGAAGGAGCGATACGAAGTCCACCACGGCGTGCGCATCCAGGACTCGGCGCTCATAGCGGCTGCGGTCCTCAGCCACCGGTATATTTCCGATCGCTTCCTGCCGGACAAGGCGATCGACCTTATTGACGAAGCCGCGTCTCGTCTGCGCATCGAAATCGACAGTATGCCATATGAGATCGACGTGCTCGACCGCAAGATTCGCCAGCTTGAAATTGAACATCTCGCGCTGAAAAAAGAGACCGAGAAGGCAGGCCGCGAACAACGCGAGGGGATCGAGCGGGAACTCGCCAATCTGCGCGAAGAGTTGAAGGCGAAGAAGGCGCAGTGGCAGGCGGAAAAAGACATCATCGAATCCATCCGCAAGATCAAAGAAGAGATCGATGAAGCCAAGCGCCAGGAGGAAATTGCGGAACGCGCGGGAGATTTGGACAAAGTCGCGGAGATTCGCTACGGAAAACTTGGAGAACTGCAGAGACGACTCGAGCAAGAGAACCAGCGCCTGGCTGAAGTCCAGAAGACGGGCAGCTTTCTCAAAGAGGAAGTTACCGAAGAGCACGTTGCAAAAATTGTTTCAAACTGGACCGGTATCCCTGTCGCCAAAATGATGGAAGGAGAGATGCAACGACTGCTCAAGATGGAAGAGCGCCTCGCCGAACGTGTAATCGGGCAGAAGGAGGGCCTGCGCGTGGTGTCCGACGCGGTGCGGCGCGCCCGCGCCGGCCTGAAAGAGCCAAACCGCCCGATTGGGTCCTTCATTTTCCTCGGTCCCACGGGAGTCGGCAAGACCGAACTCGCGCGCGCCCTCGCCGAAGTGTTGTTTGACGACGAGAACGCCATGGTCCGCATCGACATGTCCGAATACATGGAAAAGTTTTCGGTGTCGCGGCTCATCGGCGCGCCGCCGGGTTACGTCGGGTATGAAGAAGGCGGGCAGCTGACCGAAGCCGTCAGGCGGCGTCCATACTGCGTGATCCTGTTCGACGAGATCGAGAAGGCGCACCACGATGTGTTCAACGTCCTCTTGCAGTTGCTCGACGACGGACGCATTACGGACAGCCAAGGTCGCACGGTCGATTTCAAGAACACAGTAGTCATCATGACGTCGAATATCGGCAGTGAAGTGTTCCAACGACCGGGTTCCAACTATGAGGAGCAAGTCGAATCGGTGTTGAATATACTCAAACACCATTTCCGGCCCGAGTTCGTCAACCGAATCGACGACATCGTGGTGTTTCACCCGTTGGAGAGGGGCCACATCCGGCAGATTGTCGATGTGCAACTCAAGCGGCTCGCGAAACGGCTTGAAGAAAAGCGCATCACGATCGAGCTGACAGACCCGGCGCGGGACGTGCTCGCCGACCATGGCTTCGACCCGAACTACGGTGCGCGCCCCCTGAAACGCGCCATCCAGCGCATGGTGCTCGATCCGTTGGCGATTGAGATACTTGAGGGCCGCGTGCAGGAAGGCGCCACCGTTGAAGTAAGCGCAGCCGAAAGAAAACTGATTCTGACCCCTAAGCAATCCGTTGCTGCGTAGCGCGTCGCTCACCACTCCGGAGGAATTGATAGGCGATGTTAGAAGTAAGCCCTGTCTTTCTAAGGACTTCATCCGCTTGGCGGGCGTGTCCCGCGTGGGGACCGGCCCTATTATCCAGAATCGAACGGAAAACAGGAACGGATACAGGGCACGGTGAAGCGAGAATGCATTGGCGAAAAGTGTCCGCGCAACGTGGACGGAGCCCGACGCCGGGGGGCGAATACATCGCGCGCTACAACACCCAACGGTAGCACTCGGCCTTCGGCTACGTGACGCCCGGGGACACGCACAAGTACCCAAGCCTTACCAGACCGGAGGTAGTCAATCGGATATTTGTCGATTCTTCCGTTATTCCTACAACGTGCATGCTTCAGGATGTTTACTTGCGAAGTTCGTCTATTTCAATTGGGGCGTCTCGGAGGATTTGCCTAAGCAATCCGATTCCAATAGTCCGTCCGCTGTGCATGGGAATTGTCGCTCGCCGGCCATCTGCCTGTCTGTAGGCAGCGTGACTGTCGCGCTGGAGATCGAACACGAAACCGTGGGGCTCGACGAGGGCTACCACTTCACGAGATGTAAGCCGGGGAAGTTTGGGACTTATAACGCGAGGGCGATTTGTTCTACACCGACCTTGGGATAAATGGGTTCTCCGTGCTTCAAGCGGGACTCGATATGCGCAAGCATGGCCTCGCGGATGTTCTTCGCCGCCTCGGTCTCGGTTTCGCCGTCCGCGTAACTGCCCTGATGTGCTGGGCACCCGGCGAGGATTTGGCCATCGTCGTCTCTTTCGTATACTACGGTAAACTCATATTCGCTCATCGGTTCCACCATGCGCAAAGTATAGCGTGAGCAGGCCTGTAAGCCGAATTCTGTCTGAGGGCTTTCGCCCTGAGGCGGCCATTCATCTGGGACGCGTGTCGCCACGCGCCTCGAGCTTCCTACCCGGGAGCGGAGCGGGCCACTCCATAGCTCCCCTATTTGGAATTGCTCCGGGTGGGGTTTAGCCAGCCGGCCTGTCGCCAAGCCGCTGGTGCGCTCTTACCGCACCTTTTCACCCTTGCCGGCCACGCGGTTCGCGTGACGTAGGCGGTGTCGTTTCTGTGCCACTTTCCGTCGGGTCGCCCCGCCTTGGCGTTACCAAGCACCCTGCCCTGCGGAGTTCGGACTTTCCTCGGTTCACCGATGGAGAACCGCGGCCGCCCGGCCTGCTCACTTTAGTATTATACCCTATCTCCGGTCCGGCCACGTACCGCGCGTCGGCACGGCAATCTCGATAGCGCAGCCGGGCCAAGGGGATAAGAAGGGTCGCCCGTTCTGTGCTGCCCTTCGTATGACGGCGCCCAGGCAATGGACTGGCCCGGGATTGACCACCGGACCGCCATCGAATACGGTATTACTGCGATCTACGGGTATCGGAGCGCAAGCGGATGCAACCAGGTGACACGCGAATGAAAGGATTGGCCATGAGCGCGAACGAGGGGCGGTGTGAATTGGATCGACGGGATTTTATGAAGATTTCCGCGGTTGGGCTGGGAACGGCGAGTCTTGCGGGCGCTCCGTCCGCGCGCGCCGAGTCAGCGCTCGTTAAGAAGACACCCGGGCCTGACGGGCTGATTCACCGCAACGAGCGGCCGGGAATGACCTATCGTAAACTGGGCCGGACAAACTTCATGGCGAGTCGACTTGTGTTTGGCTGCGGTGCGGCTTTGGCGGGTGGAAAGGCCGTCCGGCTGCTCGACCAAGCGTTCGAAGCGGGGATTAACTTCTACGATATCGGGTCGAACGCGTACTATCGCGGCAGCGAAAAGAACCTTGCCCCTTTTCTGAAGGCGCACCGCGACGAGGTTTGGGTTTCCTCGAAGGCGCCGTTGCGCGTGCCGGGAGACCGAACGCTTGGCGAGCCGTTGAGCAAGGAGCACGGCAACGCTGTAGCGGAGGGGTGGACGAAACTGATGGAGGACAGCCTGCGCGACCTGGATGTGGATTACGTGGACGCCTACTACCTCATGGCTGTGGGTGACCCCGCGATCGTGAAGTGTGAGCAGCTCTACGAGGCCTTTGTAAAGGCGCGCGACGCTGGAAAGGTCGGGCACTTCGGCGTGAGCACGCACCGCCGGGCGCAGCAGGTGCTCGAGGCCGCCGTCGAAACAGGGTGGTACGACCTTGCCATGATCGCGATCACGCCCGCGGGATGGTACGAGTGGGAGTCGAAGAGCATCATGGAAAATACGCCGAGCCTGAAGGAATTGCGTCCAGTGCTGGACAAGGCGCGCGAAGCGGGCGTCGGCATAGTCGGAATGAAGGCGTCTCGCTATTTGTCGCAATTAACGTCAGGCGGGAAAGGCAACGAGACGGCCTTCGATTCCTACTACGATTCGAAGTTGATGTCCGCCCAGTTGTCTGCGTTTCAGCGGTCCTATGCCTACGTGTTGGAGAATGGGGTGGACGTCGTAAACGCGGACATGCAGAACTTCAAACACTTCGAGGAGAACTTGCTGGCCACGCGGGAGTCGCACAGCTATTTTGCGTAGTCATCGAACGATTCGGGTCAAACCAAAACCGGAGGCGCGGAACTCGAGTTCGCCCCTCCGGCTTTTTGATATCGGCGAACTATGCGAGCAAGTACTGGCGCGCAGCCCGCAACCGGCTTTCAATGTCGATACCCTGCGGGCACGCTATCGCCGCCGCCGACAAGTCGATCCCCTCGAAGTCGCGTTCCAAAGGCGGCAGCGCGTTGTAGAGGAGACGCGCCATTTCCGGATCACCGTAGCTCTCGTAATACATCAGATATCGAAGAGCGTCAGCGATTCTCAATTGCCCGTTGATGCGCGACTCGCAGATCTGGTTGCACCCCTTGCAGTGGTAGCCCGCGGTCAACGCCGCCAGCCGGTTCAGTTGGGTAAACTCCTCCATCGAGAGCTGCATCGGCGACATGGCCGCCTCCGCGTTTTCCTGCACCAGTTGCACGCTCGTGAGGCCGGACACCGCCGCGTCGATGCGTTCATCGGCCCACACCGACTTTAGCTTGGCTTGGCCCAACGTGAAGTTCTTGGACTTGAATTCGACCACCTTTTCCTGGTCTTCCGGCACCGACGCCTGCGTCTTCATCGCGATCAGCCCGATGCCTTTTTGCTTGCAGGCATCGATGGCTTGGTTCAGCTTCACGTCGCCATATTGACGGAAGTTGTACCGGAACATGATCGCGTCGATGCCGCCGGTCTTCGCAGCCAGCGACAGCAATTCCGCCACGTTTCCGTCATGACACGAGAACCCAAAGAACCGCGCTTTTCCGGACTTCTTGATGTCGTCGCCCATTTTGATGAATTCGGGATCGAGCATCCGCTCGTCCCGGATCATGTGCATGAAAAACATGTCGAGATAGTCGGTCTCAAGGTCTGCGAGGCACTTGTCGAGGTTTGACGTGTAGTTGGCCGGCGTGGCGGCATCGTTGTAGAGCCGGACCTTTGAGGTAATCCATAACTTCTTCCGATCGCCGATCTGCTTGATGAACGGCGCGATCGTCTTCTGCGACTGCCCGCCCGCGTAGGTCTGCGCCGTGTCAATGTAGTTGATTCCCAACTGAAACGCGCGGTGAAGACGCTTGTCGTAGGTCGGGTCGAACCGCTGCGATCCGCCCATGAGCAGTATGGGAATCTCGGCCCCCGTCGTTCCGAGTTGTTTCCGCGGCACTTGTTGCCCTGCTGCCGGGGTTTCCGCGGCATGAGCGGCCGGTCCCGCGGACAGTGCCCCTATTCCAGCGCCGGTCACGACGGCCGTTTTCATGAAATCGCGGCGTGGCATTCGATTTCGGCTCATGAAACCTCCTCTTTTTCGTTGGTCGACGTTTGCGCTGTCAGGCGTCAGTAGTGCGATACTTTAGCAAAAGCCGCCGTTCATCCGAGCGGCTCTCACCGACCGCGGTGACGTACACGGCCCGCTGGTCCTTTACCGGACACTCGGTCTCGCAGATGCCGCACCCGATGCACAAATCGGGCACCATGAAAGGCTTGTTCAGCACGACGATGTTGCCGTATACGTCTTTGACTTCTTCGTCCTTGGTTTGAATGGCCTTGGGGGAAGTCGGGCAGACCTCTTCGCATACCACGCATGGGATTTCCATGGCGTGGGGAAGGCAGCGCCCCTTGTCGAAAAACGCCGTTCCCAGTCGAATCGGCCCCTGCTTGGCGTAAGGCCCCTTGCCGAGTTTCTCCTCGGCCGTGATCTTGCGGATAGCGCCCGTCGGACAAACCTCCGAGCACATCGTGCACTTCAACTGGCAGTGCCCGATTTTGAAGTTCATGACCGGCGTCCAGATTCCTTCGATTCCCGCCTCTTGGTACGTTGCGGGTTGAAGCACGTTTGTCGGGCATGCGTTGATGCACTGATCGCACTTGATGCACTTCGCCAAAAACTCGCTCTCTTCCACCGAGCCCGGCGGTCGGATCAGCTTGGCCGAAAAATTCTCGTTCGTGTTGACCCCATGATTTTTGATGAACGGATAGGCCAGCGCCCCGAGTATCGAGGCAAAGAGCAGCCGCCTGCGCGAAATATCAGGTCCCGGCACGACCTGTTTCTTGTCCAGTTTCAACATGGTGAAGGTCAGCGCGTCCTCGGGGCAATCGTCGATGCAATTCATGCACGAAAAGCATTCACTCAGCCTCACTTTGCCCATGGGATCCGCCGCGCCTTCGCACCTCGTCAAACACAGATTGCAATCCGTGCACTTGTGCACGTCGCGATTGATGCGGAACAAGGCAAAGCGCGAGACTACCCCGAGCAAGGCGCCGAGCGGACATAGGACGCGGCAAAAGAAGCGGGGAACGACGATGTTCATCCCGACGAGGCCGGCGATGACGAGGCCGATCCAGAACGAGCCGACGAATACCCGCCTTGGCACGCCGGGGCCAAACTTCAAGTTGTCCAGCCAGACCGTGTCCAGTTCCATGCCGTGGGCCGCGAGCGAGGCCTGGTCGATGGCCATGTCGGTCGCGGGCGCCACGACGGTGGCAAATGTCCGGTACATGAGGCAGATCGGATCGAGCAGACCGATTTGCAGCGCGCCCATCGAGGCCATGATGAGAAAGACCGCAAGAATGCCGTATTTCAAGAAATAGATGTTGCGGTAACGGTTCTCGTCAATCCTCGACTTGGCATTGCCGATATTGAACAGCCAGCCGACAAATTGATGCAGCGTGCCGTAGGGACAAATCCAGTTGCAGAATACCCGCCCGAAGAGGAGGGTGATTGCGAGGATTAGTACGCCCCAGCCAAGGAACCGATACACGTACCCCGTAGACAACATCGTCGAGATCATCACCAGCGGGTCCATCTCGAGAATGCGCGAAACCGGGTAGCCGCCCAGGCGCGAGGTCCATGTGGCCCACACCGAAAACACAAACACGGAGAAGAAGAAAACCTGCGACAGAATCCGCACATTGGTGATCCGCAGGAGCTTGCGGACCTCCATGTTGCGCCATCTGTGAATCGGATTGTCCATCGGTGCCTTGTACGCCCCGCCTGTCAGACGATTCGTATGCGGCCTTCCCAGTTAACCGAGCCGCTGCCCTTTTCTTCAGCCTTGTACAAGTACCGCGGATAATCGCGCCCGCGTTCGAGAAGGTGCTCGAAAGCCCAGGCGTCCGCCGCAACCGGATCCACCGCTGCGACCACGGCATCTCCGGGCTTGACGTTGGACGGGTCTCCGCCGGTGGGACCGTTCTGCATCAAGACATGGGTGCCGTCCAACACGGTCAGGGTGGGCCGGATCATAATTGAAAGGTCGGACACAATGCCGTGAATGTCCTGGTGGAATTGATTGCGGGTGCCGCCCAACAGACCATACCAGTTCTTGATTCCCATCGAGGCGTGGCACAGGTTGTGGTCCTTGACCGGCGCAAGTCCGATGACCTTGTCCACGTTAGTGAAAGGCCGGTGGAAGAACCACCACTGCTCGATCAGTTCCGCCCCGGGGGTGTGCAGCATCTTGAATGCGTTCGAATCCGGCAAATACACCCTGCCGCCTGCTTTCTCGGTGGCATAGCGCACCCTGCTCTTCTCGAAACAGTCGGCGGGGGACTCGATTGGGTTGTCCGCGACACGCACCTCCTGCGCGCGGCAATCGACGAGTATCATGTTAATCAGCAACTCGACCAACTCGGGATTCGAGGTCGCGCCGAGACTGGGGGCCCGGTCAAAGGCTACGTTTGGCTTGAGCAACACGATGTCGCCCGGTTTGACGTAATGCTGCAGGCCCCCGATAGCGTCTAGCGCCGCACGCAGTTTTTCCTTTGGCGGCCCCTGCCGGCCAATGCCCACGTCCATGGAGCCGAACGGCTTTTCGACCCGGTAATCCCGCAGTGAGAAGGGCGTGACCTGAGGCACGCTTCGAAGGCCCGTTTCGTCGCGCATGGAAAGGGGCCAGCCCTCCGGGGCGAGCGCGAGGTATGAGACCGCGCTGGAAATCCCGCCTACCGTCGCGATCCGCCGCACGAAGGTCCGGCGATCCATCGGGTCCTTCTCGTACTCAGGATGCTGAATAGGCTTCTGCTTCATCGAGCTCTTCGCCTAATGCCGCGTCGAGCCGCTCCGTAGCCTCCTCCAACACGGCCGGTTCCGGCGCACCGTCGACGCCGTACACTACGTTGTTCTTCTTATTGAGCGAGAGATAGGTATTGAGGAATTTATGCCTGAGTACCACCTCGTCGTCCGCCCGAGTCACCTCGTCATAGTCAAACAGATGATTCTCCAGTAGCCTCTCATACAGCGAGGCGGCCTCGTCCTCATTGGCCGACTCGTGGACGTAATATTGGAAACTCGGGTCGGACCCAGCCTTGCCAAACCAGAAGTCCTTGGCAAAATCGTACTGGAACACGTCCGACTTTTCAAACAAAATCGAGTCGAACGGTATCCCGAGTTTCTGTGTCAAGATGACGTAAGGACGCGGCGGCGCAGCCGCCTTGCCCGCAACTTCCCCGAGCGCCGCCACAATCCGGCGAGCCTTCTCGACAATCGCCGTATCTTCCACATTCCCAACGACTTTGAAGTAGTACGGTCCTGCTATGCCGATCGCGCCCAGGGTCGTCTCGTAGTAGTGCGCGGACCCTGAATCGACAAGGTCTGCATCGCCATCCCGTTGTGCCGCGAATATCCCCATCGCGTTTTCCAAGGCCCCCATGTCGTACAGCTCGATTGATAAATCGTATTGTTCATCCGGTTTTGCGATCGCGATAAAGTGCAGTTGAACGAACCCGAACTGAAAAAACTGGTCTGCTGCGCCATTGATCTTCTCGTACAAGTTGTCCTTGGTGAAATGCTGCAATCGCGATGACGGCTGCCAACCTCCGTCCAGGATTGCGCCCGGGAACGGTGTGAGGTCCATCAACACGGAGCCGGTGCCGGCGGATTCGACCGTCGGATCTACCCACCGTTTGAGAGGCGTCCGGTACAAGTTGTCGATGACCGTATCCTCTTCAAGGACAGCCAACGATACGTCGCGTTCCGAGGGGTCGAAGTCGTCTTTTTTCATGGCAAACCAAATGCCCATGGCGACGAGGATGGCAATAAACACGATGGAAAATCCGACCTCCGCATTCGGGATTCGCTTTCGGAGCACTTTTCGCTTCCGGTCCGTAAAGACTTTGTGCTGCCGCGAACTGATAAACAACTTCGGCACTTCCAAACTCCTCGGTACGCCAACCCGCCGCTGCGCAGCGGCGCCATACAAGGACCGCCAACAGCCGGAAGCTACAAGCCGGTATAACGGACACTCGATCCTTCGAAACCGTTCCGAAAGTCTGCGGTCGCTCTCAGCCGTTTCAAACTTAAAACCTCCAACAAAAACCCACGCGCCTATTGTGGTGCGGCCATCTTGGCTGCTTCCAGGCGCCAAGAATGCAGGCAAGGTTGCCTGCACCACAAAGTCGGATTCGTGTATGTGGGTTTTTGTCAGAACTTCTTAATCCTAGTGCATTCTAACCCCCAAGTCACGACGGCAGCGCTCCCGGTGTTTGGTGGGTCGGGCCCGCGTTGGAATGCCGCTTCGCTCTCAGGGTCTCGCCACCCCTGCGCGTTATCCGGCCGCGCCTCACGTTCCCATCGAGACGAGCTGCCTTTCTGGGGCTGTGTGCGGTTCCTGCGGTACCTTGACCGAGTGACAATATCTGTGGTCAAATGGAAGTGCCGTAACGGCCGAAAGTTTCAGGCCTCAGGGGGTGCGCTCGAATGTCCTCGTCCGGTCTTAACCGGCGCCTAAGCCCCATGGACGCCTTCTTCCTTTATCTCGAACGGGAGGAGGAACCCATGAGTGTGGGTTGCCTTGCGCTCTTCGAAGGCAAGATTTCCTTCAAGAAATTCGTCGCCAGCATCGAGTCCCGCCTGCATCTCATACCCCGGTACCGGCAGAAAGTCGTACCCACCCCCTTTAGTATCGGCCTGCCGACATGGGAATTCGACCCCGATTTCGATATCCGCAACCACATTCATCTACTCAAGGTCGATCCGCCGGGCGACGAGGACGCGCTGCGCAGAATGGGGGAGCGTCTATTCCAAGGCACACTGGATAGGAACAAGCCCCTCTGGGACATCTACGTCATCCACGGCATGAAAAACAACAGGACCGGTATGCTCGTGCGCGTTCACCATTGCATGATCGATGGAATCGCGGGCGTCGGTCTTATGCTGGTAATCTTCGACGCCTGGCCGAACGCCGAAAAGATCAAGAAACAGCCTTATGAACCCGAGCCCATTCCTTCCGCGTCCCAGTTGCTTTACGACGCGGTGTGGGACAATCTGATCGACGGGCTCGATCATTGGGCCAAGTTCCAAAAAGGCATTGCTGAATACTGCCGCGGACAGGAGCCGGGTGGGGCGCTGGCGTTCTTCAAGGAGTTCGCCGTGACCATGCGCGACTTTCTCGCTCCCGCCAAGCGCATGCCGTTTAACAAGCCTTTTTCCGGACAACGGCGGCTCGCCTGCACGAGTTTTTCATTTGCCGAAGCGCGCGCGATCCGCGCAACCTGCGGAGGCACGCTCAATGACGTCGCATTGACCGTCTTGAGCGGCGCCGTGCAGCGCTACATGGAACTGCACGGCGAGTCTTTGCGCCGAAGGTATCTCAGGGTCCTCGTCCCGGTAAACATCCGGCAGGAAGACGAACGCGGCGCTATGGGAAACCGCATTTCGTTCCTTCCTGTCGAAGTGCCAATCGACGTGAAGGACCCTGTTGAGCGTCTTCGCCTGATCCACGAAACCACGCAGCATTTGAAAAAGTCAAAGGTCAGTGAAGCCATCGGACTAATGTTCAATGCGTTGCAGGGTATGCCCGCGCCCTTGCAGGCTCTCGCGCTGACCAGCGTGGCCCGGCCCAACGTGCAGTCCGCCCTCGGAATGATCTGGCAGGTACCTCCCATGCACCTCATTTGCACCAATGTGCCCGGCCCCCAGATCCCGCTGTATTGCGTCGGTCACCGGCTAATCTCGTACTACCCGCTCCTGCCTATTGCGCTCGAGATGGGAATCAGTTGCGGGATCACCAGTTACAATCAAAGGCTCTATGTCTCGCTCATCGCCGACGCGAACGCCGCGCCAGACGTGGATCGATTGATGGAGTTCATGAAAGAGAGTTTTCTCGAACTCCGCGTTGCCGCCGAAGTAAAAGAGCGACACGTCGTCGAACTTGCGCACGCCATACCCCGCGAACCGGAACCCGAAGGTAAAGGCAATGGCGCAGCAAACAAGCGGAGGCGCCGCCAAAAAACGGAATCCTTACCCGCGGCCGCTAACCCGAATTAGGCCCGTCCTCGTCGCGCCGCGCTCTTGACCGGCGGGGCCGTTCTCGGCTTTTCCTCCTCCGACTGGATCCGTTGCAGGTAGTTCGATATCAGGTCGAAACTCCGGTCCATCGCCTTTCTGAACTCGTCGCGGTTTCGCCTCACCGCCTTCATCCACTCCTCTACCATCTTGCGTCCTTCTTTTGGGAGATAGGGGACACTCCCGAGCAATTGGTGGAGCGCCTTGTCTGTCTGATCCTGAAGAACCCCAAACAACTTGAGCGAATTGTCGAACGTGGTCTTCTGAAAGTCGATCCAGTTCAGAGCGAGTTTTGCCGCTCTTGCGGAGGTGGGTGCCCCCGTTGCGCGAACGGACTTGGCGCGGAGCGAGTTGCTTCGCTTCGGTGGCTTGCGTTTGCTCTTGGCTTTTGGCGCGGGAATCGCCTGCTCTTTTCCTTGAACGGCATTCGACGGACTTGCGCTGTCTTTTGCTTCCTGCGACATAGTCAAACCCCTCTCTCTTTCCAACCCCATTATAATCGATACGGATCGAAGCAAACGCGACAAAGCATCGGACGGATCCGGTCACTCGGCCAGTCCGAAGTCGGCCTTCGCCTTCAATAGCAAAGCGAGTTCGTCCGCAACTTTTGCATGACCGTACGAACTAAGATGCACCCCATCAACAAACAACTCGGGCTCCACGCGTATTCGTGCATTCAGGTTGACGGTCCGAATCCGGTGCAGGTGAAGCGCCTCGAACACTCCGGTGGGCAGTTCCTCGTTGAACGGACCCGCAAGGTACGGCGCAATCACGAGCAGGAGCCGCATCGGTTCCTGTAGTCGGCGCGCAAGGTCGATCAGCGCCTCCAGATTCTGCTGGATGCACTCCTCTTTCTCCAACGCAGGCCCTACGGGTTCCGCAACGGGCGGAAGGTGCGCCCAATCCCAACCCCAGCGTGTGTGCGCCGTGTAGCGGCAAATCTCGAGCGCCGCGGAAATGGCAAGCCGAGGTTGCTTGCGTGGGAATGAAACGCTCTCGAAGGCCAGGCGTGATTTGGGCGGCCGGGTGAAATCCCGTGGAATTGCGACTACCACGACGACGTCCGGCGCCAGCTCCGACAAACGCGCCCGGTACAGCGCAGTCATCTGGGCGATGGAATATCCATTGACTCCCCCGTTAATGACCTCGCTGCGCGGCAGTTTGAACTCCAGTAGTGAAGTGAACAGGTTCCCTTGGGGTTCCCGCAGCCCTCCCCACGTAACCGAATCGCCCAACACCAGCACCCGCAGAATGTCGGGCTTTTTCACCTGGAAATCGCGTGGATCGCGCACGCCCCACCCATTGATCCGGATTCGGTTGTTCAAGTAGCGGGCGTCTTGATTAGGTTTGAGGCGGTATCCCGACTCCGGATCGTCCATGTACAGGGCGAGGCTCGTCAAGCCGATTGCCCGGAGCATGAGCTCGAGGAGCACGACTGCGACCGCGAGAATGATC